>JAOAAA010000053.1 GCA_026419115.1 Gemmataceae bacterium | reverse complement strand
CCAAGAAATGCCCCGCTATGTTGAGAATGGCTCGTTGGATTGTGGTCTCACCGGCTTTGATTGGATTCAAGAGAACGATGCCGATGTGATCGAACTGGCAGAATTAGTTTACAGCAAGGTTTCTAAACGTCCGGTCCGCTGGGTCTTGGCCGTCCCGAACGATTCGCCCGTGAAAGAACCGAGTGATCTTCAAGGGAAAAGGATTGCCACTGAGTTGGTTCAATTTACGAAACGATGGTTTGCCAGCCGAAATATCGATGTGAAAGTAGAGTTTTCTTGGGGGGCCACGGAAGTGAAACCTCCTCACCTTGCCGATGCGATTGTAGAGGTGACCGAAACCGGAAGCTCGCTGCGTGCGAATAACCTACGGATCGTTGGGGAACCATTATTGTTTAGCACGCCCCGCGTAATTTGTAATCGAAGTGCTTAC
Source organism: Gemmataceae bacterium (assembly GCA_026419115.1). Taxonomy (GTDB): domain Bacteria; phylum Planctomycetota; class Planctomycetia; order Gemmatales; family Gemmataceae; genus SKW135. The sequence goes on along the minus strand of JAOAAA010000053.1, from coordinate 24,494 downwards.
GAAGACCCTTGGAAGAAACAAAAAATCGATGATTTGATCCTGATGCTTCGCGGAGCAATGGCTGCCGAGGGGAAAGTCGGTCTTAAACTCAACGTGAAAAAAGTCGATCAAGAAAGGGTCTTAACTGTCTTCCGATCGCACCCCAAAACGTCTTTGAATAGCCCCACGGTTTCTCAATTGATCGATCCGGAGTGGATTGCCTTAGAGACGATTATCGATGAAGATATTGTTCGGCATATCATGCCACAACTTTATCAGGCGGGGGCACGCGGAATTGTAGAATATCCCATCAATAAAATCATCGAATGATCGATTCGTTTTTCTTTTCACGAAGAGGCCTTCTCTCGAAAAAATCATCGAATGAGTGGTTAGTTTTTCTTTTCACGATGAGGCATGCGACCTAATTGAATCGCTTGGGCCAAAAGATTTTTCCCAGCCTCGGGAAGCGGGGATTGCATGACGACTTGAATCGTTTCTTCAACGGGGTATTCAAACCGCTTTAACTCGAAGCCCTTCTCGGTAACAATCGCATAGCTTCCACGCGGGTCACCATCTCGGGGAAGTCCCACACTGCCGGGGTTTAAGACAATCGTCTTGCTCACCTGCAAGGCATAAGGAATATGGGTATGCCCAACCAAAACAAAATCCGAATCGACCCCCTCCAGACGTTTTCGCCAAAATTCCACATCCACAGGGCCGAATTCATCCAGTGGATCCCGAGGTGTTGCATGCACCAACAAGAAACGAATGTTGTTCAGCGTGATCGAATAGGTAGTGGGTAAATTCCTCAAAAAAACCCGATGTTCTTCATGAATCCGATCAATGGTAAGAGGGCGCGTGATTGCCGTAAGATAGCGATAGCCTGTAGTCCCATACACTTGCACCTTTTGAGCAACCCCATGATCGTGATTGCCACGCACCCCACAGGTCATCTTCTTCTGAAGCCAATCAATTACCGGTGTGGGTTCTAAACCATAATCGACGGCATCCCCTAGAAAGAAACACATATCGAATGGCTCACCTTGAGCCTCTAAAGCTCGCAAGGCAGGCCAATTCCCATGAATGTCCGACAGAACTAAAATTCGCATGCCAAAATTCTAACCCATTTTGAGCGAACTCAACAGGGGATTTCTTATCTGCCGCTCCGTTGGAGTTCAGATTGAGAACGGAATCTTTTCGGATTTCGGCGAGATTTCCGATTGCGAAGACTTGACAGAGGAATGAGCTACGGGAATAAGAATAGTGTACATATGAATAGTATCACTACAGGATACTCATTCAAGTATGAAACGATTCACCAAACCAAGTGAAACGATGTCGGATCAGTGAGACCCTTTCCCTCGCCGGGTGGGGTGAACGTCGTTCAGGATCCGAACACCCCACCCGGTCACGTTTCTTTGTAACAGGAGAGATGATGCCAAAATTAACGGATGCCCGATATGAAGAGAATTTTCCGGGGGCGAACTTCACCCCTGCCGAAGCCGAATTCATTATGGCCATGGATCGATACATGACGGCCAATCGTCGAAAATTCCCGACATGGCACGAGGTGCTCAAAGTGTTGCTTTCCTTGGGGTATCGCAAACCTGAGGCAGAAGCACAACCCGAGAGAACTTTCCCCGAGGAATTTCCCCGAGGAGTCCGACGATGAGGTTTCCCTTCAAAATGTCATCGTGGTTCCGTCGGGTCTTCGGAACAGATGGAGTGAACTCCACTGGACCGGTGGATAAGGCAGCCTCTTCCCCCCATAGCTCGGGAGTTCCTTTCCCCTTGCTCGGACGGTCTGCCGGTTGGTGGGGGAACGACGCCACCGAACAACTGCGGAACTATCAATCGTGGGTTTATGCGGCAGTGAATGCGATTGCACAGGAGGTAGCTCGACATCGGCCTTTGGTGTATTTCAATACGGGGCCGGCCGAGCATGACCAGAAACAAGTAACGAATGAACATCCCTTGATTCGTTTATTAGATAATCCTAACCCGTGGATGACCCCTTGGGAATTGTGGTATCTGACGATTCTGTATCTGGAATTAACGGGGAATTGTTATTGGTATGCTGCCCTGCAGAACAACGGGTATCCAGGAGAACTGTGGATCATTCCGACTCCTTGGGTGCGAATTCATCCGGACCCGAAACAGTTTGTGAAAGGGTACGAAGTGAATGCCCCTGGAACGGGGAGTGAGTTTTTCGGTCCCCAAGAGATCATCCATTTGAAATATCCGAATCCTTTGGATGTTCATTATGGGCTATCACCGTTGCAAGCCAATGCGTTGACGATTGACGCTAATACAGAGTTGCAGAAAAGTCGGTATGCCAGTTTCTCGAATGGGGTTCGCCCAGGCGTGGTGCTACAGACCGATCAGGTCTTGAGCGAAGTGGTTGCCCGTCGCTTGGAAGAATCGGTCAAACATCGGTTTGGAGGTCGCGAAAATTGGCATCGCCCGTTGGTTTTGGAACAGGGTCTCAAGGCCACCCCTTGGACGTTGACCCCTGCTGAGATGGATTTTCTCAATTCCTCTCGAATGAGCCGCGACGAAATTTTTGCCTTGTTTCGCGTCCCTGCCCCCATTGCAGGGATCGTCGAGAACATGGGCCTAGGGGCCGATATTTGGCATGGTGCTCGGGTCATGTTTTGCGAAGGGACCATTCAACCCAAGTTGGATTTGATCGGTCAAGCCCTGACTCGTGGTTTAGCCCGACGCTACAACCCGCAATTGGAAATTGCCTTTGCCGATTGTTCCCCCAGAAATCAGGAGCAACGTCGCAAAGATGATGAACTCGATGCGAAATTAGGTTTACGAACCTACAACGAAATCCGCCGATCTCGGGGGTTGCAACCTTACAACGACCCTCAATTCGACAAACCCCGAATCTGAGATCATCTGACTTATCACCTGATAGATCCTCCGACCTCACATAGGAGTGTTTTATGAATATGACACGAGCCGATCCGACGGCCAAAACCTTGGCTGTTTTCCCCAAGGCACGAAAAGTTCGAGCCGTTATCAGCACGATTCACCCCGATCGAGCAGGGGATATTGTGGTTCCCAAAGGATTAAAAAACTTAGACGAATATCTTAATAATCCTGTGGTGCTGTGGAACCATCAAAGGCAACTCCCGCCGATTGGGACTTGTGTGGCCTTGTGGTTGACCGATACTGAGGTAATCGCCGAAACCCAATTTGCAGAAACCCGTTTGGCCGACGAATTATTTGAACTGTATGCCAAAGGATTTCTTCGGGGCTGGTCCATCGGTTTTCAACCCATACAGGCAGTGCCCACAGCTTCGGGAGGTCACCGATTTTACGAATGGGAACTTTTGGAATACTCGGCAGTGCCCATTCCGGAAAATCCGCAAGCGTTGACTTTAGCCGTGCAAAAAGGCCTCGTCACGGACCCCCTTTTGAAAACGTGGATCGACAACGACATTCTCTCTTTGCTCTTTTGAAAGACCTTTGAAAGACCTTTGAGAAATCTATTTGAGACCCTCTAGAAACCGTTTAGAAACCTTTGAGAAATTTGACTTTTCAGAACCCTTTTACTCATTGAGGATACTTTTTATGTCACCGGTTGTATCGGAAAAATTTCAGTCGCGAGAAGAACTCGTTTCGTTCATCGAAGATCAAGCCATGAAAGCGGTCGAGAAGGCCCATAACGAAAGAGTCCAAAACGAGAAGGCCACAGCGGAGCCGACCCGTTTGGAACGACGTGTTCCTTGGGTGACCAGTGGTCCCGTTGGGCGCGATTCTGCGGGTTATTCGATCTTGAAAGCGGCAGGCTTTGCCTTGGGCTATCTCGGGGCCGATCAAGCCAAGGAAGAACTCCATGTGCATCAGCAGTTAAAAGATTTGTACCAAAGTTACGGGTTTGTTCCGCACTGTGGGGCGCAATCGTTTTTGATTCCTCTTTCGACACAGCATCTGCCGACATTTGAACCGAAAGGTGCCCAACTTCGAGAAGAGCTACGGCAAAAAATGTTGGCCCAAACTTCCCGCTACGATCCTGAAGAGGCGAGCTGGATTTCGCGGCGATTAGGCTTCCGTGAAAAGGCATTGGGAACCGGTGCCGGCACGGGTGGAGAGTTCGTACCCCCTGCGGTTTTTGGGGAAATTATCGATCTGCAAAGGAATCTGGAAGCCTTCGCCAATGCCGGTGCCCAAGAAGTTTCGTTGCCCCCGAATGGGCGATTGCAATTTCCGAAACTTACGGGTGGTTCGACTGCCTATTGGGTGGGAGAAGCCACCGCTATTACCGAAAGCACACCCACCACGGCGAACCTCGACTTACAAGCAAAAAAGTTAGGGGTACTTGTGAAAGTCAACAACGAATTATTGCGATTCTCTTCTGCCGCCGCCGAGGGATTGATCCGCTACGATATGGCCCGCTCGGCGGCCATCAAGGCCGATCTGGCAATGCTTGAGGGGACGGGACCAACTCAGATTAAAGGGTTAATCACCTATTCGGGAATCAACACTCACACCGCCTCGACCGTTGGGGCAAACGGAGATACCTTCGAGGTGCAAGATGTTGCCCTGATGGAAGGAAAATTACCCGATGGGATTTCGGCCCCCTCGGCTTGGTTGATGAGAAAGAGTTTTTACGCAGCCTTGATGAATCGCCGTGCTGATGCAGTCACCACAGCTGATAGCAAGGGAGCCTTTCTCTTCCATCCCACGCGAAACGCTGCCGATGCCCCGCCCACGGAACTTTACGGAACCAAGGTAGTTCGCTCGGCACAGATTTCGGCCAACCGTACCAAAGGTTCTTCCACGAACCTGACCTATGTGATTTTAGGCTATTTCCCCGATTGGATCATCGCACGAATGGGGGTGATGGAATTTCTCGCTAGTGGGTTGGGAGATTCAGCGATGGTCAACGATCAAACCTATCTGCGGGGCATACAGCATATCGATGCAGGCCCTCGCAATCCTGCCAGTTTCGTCCTGTGCGATAAGTTGATTAACGGGTAATCGATCCTACAAAACTCAAACCATCATGAAATAATCAGCGTTCGTACCTAAGCGTTCCCACATCGGTTTGAAGTTTGGTGTGAGGATAGCGACGGTGAAACCAAACTCCAAACCGTTCCTAGCTCAGGGAATTTTTTGTGTCTCGTGCCTGAATTGCCTGAGTATCCTCACTTAGGAACGCGCTGGATTCTTTCATGAAACCCTCTTTTCTCCTCTTTTTCTCCTCTCGGAGTAAATACCATGTCTTTGGATACTCTTGCTAACGTCAAATTAAGGATCGGTGTCACCACGACCGCAGATGATACCCTGTTGACCCATTTGCTTTCAACCGCATCGGCCCAGATTCAATCGATCTGTAATCGTTCCTTTCTTGGGGGAACATTTACGGAATACTTTGATGGTAATGAGACGATCTTTCAGTTGAGCAATTGGCCAATCGTCTCGGTCAGCTCGGTGAAGGTGGACCCGACCCGAAATTTTCCGAGTGAAACTTTAGTCCCGACCGATCGCTATGTGGTGTATCTGGAAAGAGGGACGATCGAATGTGTGGGGGGGCGTTTATTGTTACCCAACAAGGCGCCGTTGGTGAATCAAGATCGCTTAACAGCACCCAATTATCCCCGAACGGTTCAGGTGGTTTATAGTGCTTCTGCTACGGTGCCCGAAGAGATCAAGCAGGCCGTCGCTCGGTTGGTTTCCTATTGGTATCAGAAGGTGAAAACAGAAGTTTCGTCATCGCATCAGATGTTATCCCAACAGCGCTACGGCGATGTGTTCCTGACCTTTCGCAATAGTGCCGAGTTGAGAATCCCTGTCGATGTGCTAGCGCTCATCTCGCCGTTCCGTGCCCCAGTCATCTAGGGTGGAAATGCGAGCGCTCATCTGGTTGTTCCGTATCCCCGTCCTTTAGATTTGTTCCCATTCTTGAAGTTTGTTCCGGAGTCGATTCATGCCTTTACCTGAAGCGATATTGGTTTCTCGATGCAACATCTTTCGCCCGTTTACGGCACCGTTTCCGATGCTCATGAACGTTCGTTGCCGTTTGATAGGGGTCTTTGGAAGAGGTCGGGCCGGTTTAACTTTTGTGTATACGCACCTATTGGAATTACAGCCCGATATTGACATTCGCGATGGCTGTAACCGTGCGGGAGGTTCGCCTACGTTGGCTTACTCGGATGGTGATAAAGTTCAAATCACTATCGGAGCCACCCTGTACACGTTTGTGGTGGTTTGGGTGGAAGTGGTCAATGCCGATACACCCCGAGAATTTAAGCGGGCGTACTTGTTGCGAGCCTAAATTGTTTCCGTCGGTGATGAGCCGCGAGAACGAGAACCAGAAGAATCCCCCCCCCTGCCAGAATTAGAGAAGAAGGTTCGGGAACCGCCGGTGGGGGGGGGGGCGGTTGACAATGACAATCGCAATCGGTGGTGGTGGTTCCCTCAGTTGGGGAACCGCTGGGATCGGCATAGGCAACGGCCCAAAGATAGGCTTGTCGCTCTTCGCCAAAGACCGATTGCAACAAATTGGTAGAGGGTTCGTTGAAATCGTTGACGTCTGTGAAGCCAAAAAGTTTCACGGTGTACAAAGCATCCTGAAATGTACCGGTTGCAATAGAATCATCGGTTAGCACTAATTCGCCGACACGCAGGCCCGGTTCCCGAAATTCTCGGAGGGTCATCGGTACGGAAAATTCGACTTTGCAGGTGTAGTCGTTGGCATCAACCATTTCCACCAAAGGAGCCAAGCTAATCCGCGAGGGCATTTCTCCCCCCGCAGTGAAACTCACTAATCCCAAAAGAAAAGGTTGCCCAAGTGAATAGCTCGATTTTGGTGCCAGATCGATTTTCAAACCCCCTTCGGTATCTCCCGAGAAACGAATCGAGTTTGTCCCAAGGCCAATGATGGTTCCGCCATCAATCGGGTTTTGGAAGGTGGCATCTAATGGGGCATTGAGAATCTGAGCTTGAGAGATCGAATGGAATGCGAGCAAACCCAAAAATGAGATTGCACCCAGCCAAGCCGCACCCATTCGCAGAGCTAAGCCTCGTAGCAATCGAGACACACAGGGGATAATCATGACAATCTCCTTAGCAAGATGGGGAGATTGTGACGATTTTCTCAGCTTTGCACAATAGCAACATTTTGACAGTTGTTCGGATAGCAATTGTAAAAAGGGGGAAGCGTTTACAGGGTTTGTAAGGTTTACAAGGTCGCAAAAATTGGTCTAGATAATTTTGCTGATAAGTTGTGTAATCTCGTTACTTCAGGAAGACTTTTCCTGGCCTTTTTTTCTTAACAGAAAGACTTGGCCCGCTTCTTGCGGATACGATCCAAATATCTCCGTTGTTGAACCTCATTGTGGGAGACCAAGATGGGAACCCGACTTCTTTTACCGATCTTCGCTGCGTGGGTCATCATGACGATGACCGCCAACGCTGCGACTGTGAAAACCCGAAACTTTATTGTGAAAACGGCCTCGCAGGATGACGCCGAAGAATTTGCTCGACTGGCAGAATATTACCGGAAACAAAAAGCGATAGAATGGTTAGGCCGAGAAATGCCCCCTTGGTCTCAGCCGTGTGAATTAGTGGTACAAATTACCCGCGATGGTGCCGGTGGCGCTACCACCTTCGATTTCGATGGCAACGAGCCGGTTCAATCGATGCAGATCGAAGGGAATCGGGAGAAGCTCAAAAATTCGGTTCTTCCCCACGAGGTCACTCATACCGTGTTTGCGTGGTATTTCCGTAGGCCTGTACCTCGCTGGGCCGATGAAGGGGGATCGGTTCTCTCGGAAAATGCCGAAGAATGGAACTTACACGATAAACTCTGCCGCCAGTATCTCAATAGCGGAAAAGCCATCCAACTTTCGGCCTTGTTCTCGTTCAAAGAATACCCAAATGATCGAATGGCCTTATATGCTCAAGGCTATTCCGTGACCCGTTTCTTAGTCGAGAAAAGCGATCGGGCGTCCTTTTTGAAATTTGTTGCTGCCGGTCAAAGAAATGGTTGGGACGAGGCCGTAAAAGTTCATTACGGTTATAAAAATGTCGATGATCTGCAACGCGATTGGATTGAATATCTGAAGCGAGGGGGGGGACGAGGTGAAATCGCGAAAGGAACCAGTACCCCCTCAGCCGCACCCAGTTCACCGAGTGCTAGCACAGCGGTGATTCCTACGGGGAGTTCGCGACCAGCCCCCGTGGCCGCCAGCGTAACCTACGATAGTTCGCTGCCCGGCCGACCGATGCTCGATCCCGCACCCACCAGCCGAGCCTTGGCCCCTTCGGGTTCGGCAATGGAAGAAAGAACTTCTGGCGATATTGGTTGGACCCGTCCCCGCGCCAAATTGGGGGAACCTATACCCGTTAGCCGAAGCCGCGAGATCGAGCCAATCGTTCCCACGGCTTCCACAAGTCAAACCGGTGCAAAAAGCCCCCCCCGCGCCCTTCTGCTTCCTCCAGAACCCCTACCCTTCCGATGACCGCTCAAATCACTCAAATGGCACAAGAGAGAGGGTTTGAGCAAGCAAATTGTGGAAGAATTGCATCTAAAATCAGAAGGTTCTCAGGTTGAAGATCAGAAAATTCTTGCATCCGAGATCACAAAGTGAGCCGATCCAAAATCCTTTTCAATGGGTCCGCTTTTCCACACGGTTTGCCCCACAATAAAAATTGAAACGAAAGGGTTCCAAAATCCTTTGGAAAAGTTGCCGTTGTTCTACCCTGTTGCCGGATTCCGTTTTTTGTCTGATCTTGGAAAAAGTAGCTTTCCCATCTTGACGAATGACCTCAAAATTTGCCCAATATACCTTACCTACCCAGACGTACTACCGGTACGCCGATTTCGTCACTCGAACCTCATCGAAGTAATATGGCCGAGAATAACATCAACGATGCTGCAATGTTGGAAAAACTTCGCGAAGCGCACAAAAAACTTCGCAAGGAAGTGGGCAAGATCATCATTGGTCAAGAACAAGTGCTTGATCAATTACTGATGGCCATTTTCTGCCGTTCGCACGCCTTATTAATGGGGGTTCCGGGCTTGGCGAAAACTTTGATGGTAAGCACCTTGGCCCAATCACTGGATATGAGCTTCAAACGAATCCAGTTCACCCCTGACCTGATGCCCTCGGATATTACCGGTACCGAAGTAATCCAAGACGATCCGCTCACCAAACAGCGGGTATTCAAGTTCCTGCCGGGGCCAATTTTCGCAAATATCGTTTTGGCAGACGAAATTAACCGAACCCCGCCGAAAACGCAGGCGGCCCTTCTGGAAGCGATGCAAGAACGCAAGGCCTCGATTGGGGGGACCGATCACGCTATGAAGAATCCGTTCTTCGTGTTGGCAACCCAAAACCCCATTGAACAAGAAGGTACTTACCCCCTTCCCGAAGCGCAGTTGGACCGCTTTTTGTTCTTGATTAAAGTCGATTACCCCTCGGCGGAGGAAGAAGAACAAATCATGCGCATCGGCACCTCGGACGCGAAACTTTCTGTCTCTCCTGTTTTACATGGTGACGATATTATCGCGCTGCAACAGGTCGTGCGTCGCGTTCCCGTTTCGGATGTGGTCTTCAAATTCGCGAGCCGAATCACACGGCTTTCTCGCCCCGGAACCCCCGAAGCCGCCGACTTTGTTTCTAAATGGTTAACGTGGGGGGCCGGCCCACGAGCCAGCATGAACCTGATTTTGGCCGCCAAGGCCCATGCGATTCTTCGCGGCTCGAACCATGTCAGCGGAGATGATGTTGTCGCCGTGGCCACTCCGATTTTGCGGCACCGCTTGATCCTGAACTATTCGGCACAATCCGAAGGTATCACGATCGATGAGGTCATTAAAAAACTCATCAAAGCAGCCGCCAAAGAATTTGCTGCCTAATCCCACCTAATATCGTTAAAAAAAGGAAACGCCAGAACCATGGCTTCTCAGTATTTAAAGGCCGATGTCCTTGCTCGGGCAGAAGCCTTGGGGATCAAAGCCAGACAGATCGTTGAAGGTCTGCGTGTGGGCGATCATAAATCCCCGTTTCGTGGATTTTCCGTCGAGTTTGTTCAGCATCGGGAATACGTTCCCGGCGATGATATTCGTCACATCGATTGGAAAAGTTACGGCCGATCCGAACGCTATACCATCAAGCAATATGAACAGGAAACCAATTTCGCCTGTCACATCTTGCTCGATGCCAGCAAATCCATGCAGTATGGTGAAGGCGATTCCAACAAGCTCGAATACGCTAAATTGCTCACCGCCGTCATCAGTTATTTGGTGGTTCGTCAACGTGATAGCGTCGGGCTTTATGTGTTCGATCAAAAGTTGCGGATCAAACTACCCGCCTCGAGTTCCCTCGTACAAGTGAACACTATCTTACGAACATTAGAAGAAATTGAACCGGACGAAAAAACCGAAATCGGCCCGCTGCTCGAACAGATTGCCGAAACCACCCGCCGACGAGGCCTTGTCTTTGTGATTTCCGATGCCTTCGATGAGGTCGAACCCCTCCTGAAAGGGTTACGAGCCTTAAGGTATCTCGGTCACGAAGTTACACTATTTCACACGCTTCATTCCGACGAGTTGAACTTTCCTTTTTCTGGCAATCTGAAGTTTGATGGGTTGGAAATCCCCGAAGAAATCAAAACACGCCCCCACCTCATTCGTCCCAACTATCTGCGGATTTTCAACGCCTATTTGGAAGAACTTCAGAAAGGGTGCAATGCCAGTCGGATCGATTATGTGCAACTCGAGACGACCAAACCCCTCGTGGAGGTTCTTCCACAATACCTAGTCCGACGGCTTCAGATGGGAAGAGGGTAATCCGTTATGTCGTTTCTCAATCCGTGGATGCTTCTGGGTGGTTTGGCAGCTGGTATTCCGATTGCCCTGCACTTTTTGTATCGTGCTCGATACAAACCGATCCCATGGGGGGCGATGAAGTTCCTTCGCTTGGCCGTCGAGCAAACCTCGCGACGACTGAAGTTTCAAGAACTCATTCTGCTCATCATCCGAACCTTGGCCCTACTGCTATTGGCACTAGCCCTTTCCCGATTAACCACCTGCGTGGGCACGAAAGGGACAGGCCCTCGGGGCGAGGCCGTTGATGCCATTTTCATCATCGATACCTCTTATAGCATGAACGCCAAAGAAGGGGTGCAAACGCGGCTCGACGTCGCCAAGGAAGCCGCTATTAAAGTCATCAATGGTTTACCCGCAGGAAGCACCGTTCAGATCATCACCTGTTCCGATCGAGCTACCACTGTGGGGCCACGCTCGCCTTCCAATCTCGATCAGGCCAAGTTGATTATCAATGGATTGAAAGCCACTCAACAAGCCACCGACTATTTACCCGGTTTGATCGAGGCTGTGAATGCCTTTGAACGCACCACCGGCAACCAAAAGGAAGTTTATCTATTTAGCGATATGGGGCGAAATGGTTGGGAATCGCAATCCTCTGCCATTCGCGACAAATGCACCGAGATCAAAAATCAGGCCACACTTTACTTGGTTCGTTGTGCGAACCAACCGATTTATAACGTCTCGATTATCGATCTGAAACCGCAAACCGTGATTCCCCATACCGGAGAACGAGTTCCCTTCACCGTGTTAGTGAAAAATACCTCGACCGAAACTGTTAAGAATCTGACCCTGAGCTTAGAGGTCGATGGCAAAACGAATGAGAAAGAAGATCAACCGATCGAGAAGATTGCGCCGGGGGAAATTCGAGCCATCAATCTCACGGCCAAGATCGAAGAAGCCGGTTGGCGCATCTTAACCGCCAAGCTCAATACCGATGATTTGCCCGATGATAATCGATTCTCCAAGGTTTTGTTGATCCGTAAGAAGGTTCGTGTCTTGATGATTGACGGTGCCCCCGACGAACGCGACCCCGAACGATCCGCTGCCTTTTTCCTCGGTCATGCCATTTTGCCCGTGCCCGAAAGGCCTGCTGAACTGCGTGAAAAATACCATGTGCGCCTCTCCGTTTTGCGAACCCGTGAAGTCAGCCCCTCTTCACTCAATGAGCAAGATGTGTGCATCCTTGCGAATGTGCCTTTAACGGGACCGAATGCTTTAAGCCCTGAAGTGGTTCGCCGTCTCACTGAGTTTGTCAAAGGAGGGGGGGGATTATTCATTACCGGCGGACCTAACCTTGAACCGAAGAGCTACAATCGGGGTTTAGGCAGCGAAGGGGAAAAACTGCTGCCTTCGGATATCGTTGATTTTGCCATCCGTCCCGAAAACGATCCCGTCTATCCCGATCTGAGTTCTGCCGAACCGTTCAGCTTCCTTGGTAAATTCGCTGAGAAAGGAAGCCGTTTAAACATGCTCAAGAATACCGACATTCTCACTTATGTTCGAGTTCAAGAACCCGAAGCCGGTACCGCTCAGGTTCTGATGCGCTATACGGATGGTTCCCCTTTCATCCTCTCCCGTCGGCATGGTGACGGGGAAATTTTGTTCCTCACCGCTCGGGCCGATCGCTGGGATTGGGGATACCTCGCGACCAATCCCACATTCATTCCTTTGGTCCAAGGGGTTTTGACCCAACTGGTGGAACGCTCCAGCTCGGGTTATAATTTGATTGCAGGGCAAACCCTTCGATATTTACCCAACGATACGAATAAATCGTATGTGCTGACCACCCCACCGAAAGATTCCCGCAGCCCCGAGGAAAAAATCAAACTCGGCAAACCGATTCCGGTGGTCGGTTCCGATAGAAACGGCTTGATCGTCAATGAAACCTCTACCGCAGGGATTTACATCATCACACCTGAAGGAGAAAAAGACGGGCAACCTTTTGCCGTCAATCCCGATCCCCGCGAGATCGAGGGAATGGACCCCTTAACCGATGAGGTCATCAACGACCTGATCGGCTTCAAGGCCATTTACTTTGGGGCCAGTGAAGAATCGGATGCGATTACCAGTAACACCCGATCGAAAAACGAACGAACCGTTTGGATACTGAGCTTGGTATTGATCTTTATTTTCGGGGAAAGCCTGTGGGCTTGGTACTGTAGTAAAGCATGGTAAAGGCAAAATTCAAGCCCCATAATACAGGGTGACGGTGGTGGCATCTCTCAACGTGAGTTGCCTCTCTTCTAGAGGGAGAAAGTTAGGTTGGGCGGGGAACAGAAAAAGGGTCGTTCTTCTAAAAATAAGGATCGATCCTCTGAATAGTATTGAGAAATGATAATCCCTGAGTGAATGTGATATGACGATATTTTTTGCGAATTTTTTGGGCGATTTGAGCTTCCGTGGCGGAATCTCGTGGTGGATTCTCGTCCCATTAATTCTCATTGGAATTGCCCTTGCGGTTTTCGTCTATTTAACCGACTCGGTTCGGATTTCTCCCTTTCGTCGGATCGTTTTGGGCACCTTGCGGGCGTTGATCATTTTCGTGGTCGTTTTATTATTGAATAAACCCGTTTGGGTGCGGACGGTCACGGTGGAGAAACCCCGACCCGTTGCTCTGATGATCGACAATAGCCAAAGTATGCTGCAGAAAGACCCACGCCTGCAAAATGAAGACAAGGTTCGTGTGGGGATCGCGCGGGATATACTTCCCCCTGATGCAGGCCTGAAGGCCGATCCCAGTGCGGTTCCCAGTTATCGACCCTCGCGGCTCGAACAAGTGACGGGTATTTTTGAGAATCGCCGTTTGAAATTGGCCGAGAGTCTCCGTGAGAAGGGACCCTTGCAGGTCTTCTTATTCGGGGCCAAATCGATCAATAAAGCGGACAATCCCGAAATGACTTGGTTACGAGAATTGAAAGGGACCGAATCGAGCACGGCCTTGACCGATTCGGTGGCAGAAATTTTCAAACGCGATTCCAACGAACTGCCCGCAGCAATCTTTGTGGTAACCGATGGTCGAGACAATGCCGGCACCATCGGTTGGGAAGACCTGATGCTCGAAGCCAAGAAACGCGAAGTCCCCATCCATGTTTATGGGGTCGGCGGCTCGAATATCGGCTATCTTCAACTGCGTGATGTGCCCATTCAAGAAACCCTTTTTGTGGATGATAGTGTGAATATCCCCGTTCGCTGGCGGGCCGCTGGATTGAAAGGTACCGAAGCCGAAATCACCTTGAAAATTCGTGATCAAGTAATTGCTTCGAAGAAGGTGATCCTGAAAGATGACGAAGGAGTAGAAACCCTGACCTATAAACCTACCGAGAAAGATGCCGAAGCCGGCGGAAGGCAAGATATTGTTGCGAGTATCAAAACCTTGCGAAGTGCCGAGAACATCGAGGATCGGGTCACTCGATCGGTGCGGATTGTCAAGAGCAAGGTCAAGGTTCTTTTCGTGGAAGGAAATCCGCGCTTCGAGTTCAAGTTTATGCAAACCGTTTTGCAGCGTGATCGGCGGGTCGAGGCATCCTTCATTGTGGTCAATGGCGATAAAAAGGCCATGGAATCGGGTCCGCCTTTCCTTCCGGAGTTTCCTAAAGATCGCAAAGAATTAATGAATTTTGACCTGCTCATTTTAGGTGATGTGGACGCCAATTACTTCACTAAAGATCAACAAGAATGGGTGCGTGATTTTGTCGCTGAGGGGGGGGGCTTTATCATGATTGCAGGTCGTCAACATGCCCCAGCGGATTATCTCAATACGCCCATTGGTGAGATTTTACCTGTGGAGTATGCCGCGCAAAGATTCCCAATCGATGATGCCAAACGACCCGAAGAATATCATCCGCGTCGGACGGAATATGGCAAACGAAGCCCCATCCTCAGTATGGCCGACGATTCGGAGGAAAACGAGCGCATCTGGAATCAATTGCCCGGCTGGTATTGGAATTATCCTGTGACGAAACTCAAACCGGCTGCCATGGCCTTATTGGAACACCCCAAAACGCAAGTCGATGGCAAACCGATGCCCCTCATGGCGATGCAATACTACGGCAAGGGGCTTGCAATGTTTCTGGCCACCGATGAGACTTGGCGTTGGCGCTACAACGAGGCCGAAAAGTATTTTGGTCGTTTCTGGGGGCAAGTGATTTATGCCATTGGCTTGCCGCGAACCTTGGTGAACAAGTCAGGTTCCTTGGCCTTGGGGAACGATGAACCTTCTTTGGGTAAACCGACCAAAGTCTATGCTCGGCTTTACGATAACGATTTTCGACCTTTGAAAAAAGAAAAGGTGCTGGCCAAACTGGAACGACAAATTCCCGGAAAAGCCATGACCGAAACTTTGACTCAAATCGTTTTCGAGCGCGTGCCAGACATGCCCGAAGGTGAATACTATGCCACGCTGCCTAACGATCAACAAGGAGAATTTATTCTCACCATTCAAGGCGAAAGCACACGCGACCCCGCCCGAATGGAGTATCGGGTTTCGTTACCGCCCGAACATGAACAAGCACCCGGCCCAATGAACGAACCGGCTCTAAGAGCTTTAGCGGAAGGATCGGGCGGAAAATTTTATCGGGAAGAAGATTTACACACAGTCAGCAAGGAATTGAAGGCGAAAACTGTCAGTTTCAATCAACGTCGGGAAACTCTGCTGTGGGAAAGCTGGTGGGTTTGGTCCACTCTTGTTAGTTTGTTCACCTTGGAATGGGTCATCCGCAAATTCAGCAATATGAGCTAGGCCGAATTCAAGAGGGGTGTTGCCGTCGCAATTCCTCTTTGATGAGGCTCTGATCCGCCGACAATCCGACCTTTTGGCCGCCACAGTCACCTCGACACCTCTTTCAGACCCTTTGTTGAAGGATGCCCCTAACTTGAAGAGGCCCTTGTTGTTGAAGAGGCCCTTGTTGTTGATTCCGTCTATTCTTGAGGAAGCCTCTTTGTTGATAAGGCCCTTTCAATGGTTGATTAGGCCCTTTCAAAAATGACGCTGCTGAAACTCACCGATTCATTTCGATCGGGAGCTACATATTGTTGGTAGTGCAGAGTGCGGCCCTGTGTGGGACCAAGCAGTTCCAAAGCAATCATGGTGGGGGGGTAACCACAAATGTTTCGTTCATCTTGTTCTTTCTGAACGATGGAAAAGTATTCGTTGCTGTTGCCGTGATGCAGAGCTTTGAGAAGTAATTGGTCCTGATTATACGAATGATGTAATTCGGCATCGGTAACGGGTTGCTCGGCCCCGAATTTTGGTCCGATATGGGCCAAATCTCCCGAGATGATTAGGCCTACGGGTTCGTTTTGTTGTTGAATGACCTTGCGGAGCGAATCCATAAAGCGAGAGATGGTGGGGAAATCGCGGGGGTGTTGACCCGACTCAATCGTTTTCCAAAAACTTCCGACCAGAATGGGAACAATCCGAAATGGTCGAACGGAGGAAAAATAACGGTGCAGAATCACCAATTCTAATTCGATCGAATGTTCGGGGGCATGGGCCATGAGGTCTTCGGTCAGCCCGAATCCGTATTCATTTTCGAGAGCCTCCACAAAGGTACGATCGGTGGGGATTTCGCCAAAAGGAGTGAGAAAATTTTGACGGGTGACTGAAAATAAGGCCGAGGAATAGTGCGAGGTTCCAATCACCACGAACAGCGAAGCATCGGTCCGTTCGATCAATTCTTTGAATCCCCAACCGTAAGTGATATTGCCCCGCAGGTAATCCATGTGGGGAACCAAAACCCCGTTCACGGGTCCCTCGCTGTGGAGTCGCGCTCCAACGGCTTGGGGTAAACCGGGTCCCCCTCCGGCGGTGAATAGGCTATCGATTTGTTTGGAGGCAATTACGGGGTCCTCGGAATAGACACCAATGCAGGCAGGTTTTCGCACGGGGGCTTGCAGAAATTCTTTTAATCGGGGTGAGTCGAGCAAATACTCTTCGTCGAGAGTGGTAACTAAATCTTGAATCCATTCGGTGGGAATAAACTCACCCGTCCGCTGGGCAAACTCTGCTTGAATCTCGAACAGGTTCCGCGTTCCATTGAACAGTGAGATCAGCGAAAGGGCCTGCCGAGTTAATCCGAGAGGTGAGCCGATCCGCAGCGGGTCCGTCAAAAGAATTTCTGCACCATTCTGATACGCTTGCAATCTCGGCCGAAGGCGAGGTAATTCCGAAAAGATCAATTCCATTTGGCAACTTCCCTCCGAGCTAATTCCAGAGCTTTCCGTACTTGAAGGTCATCTTCTTTAGAAGGGTTTTTCTGTAAATATAATTGGAGAGGGGCGACTGCGGCACTAAATTTCTGGGCTTCAACGGCGGCCAAGCCTTCTTCGCGTAGGTAGATCATATCATCCGGTTTGAGTTGCCTTTGCCTGCGAACAACCCGTAAAATTTTTTCGTATTGTTTAGACTTGGCATAGATAATCTTGAGATTATTCAATAGTCGTAGCAGAATGGTCCGAGTCGAGGCAAAGTGTAGGTGCGTTTGGGGCTGGAACGGTTCGGCTTGGTGCATCTCAAAAATGGTCCGGCATTCCTCGAAGTCGAGAATTTGGCCTTCGTTAAATGGGTCTACTACAATCATCGCTTCGCCGTGATGCACTCCGACGACAAAATGCCCTGGAAAAGAAAGTCCCCCGATCTGTAATCCCAAGCGTTGGCCCAGTGCGATCATCAAAATCGAAAGGGTGATGGGTATTCCCATTCGGGTATCAATCACCTCGTTCAAATAGCTATTGGCAGGGTTATAGTAATCGGCCTGATTCCCCATGAATTGCAGTTCAGAAAAGAAAAATTCGATGAGGCACTGCAAGGGGACCATCGGATCGTTAATCGGATCACACTCGGCGAGATCATATTGGTCGATCAATTCGCTGGCCCAAATCTCGATTAGATTCAGATAGTCTTGCGGATCGAGATAGGGGTATTCGTCAGTTGCGAGCAACAAAGCCACCTCGGCCAAATCGACGGAGAGTTGGGGTTGATTCGCAATGTCGTTTAGGATGGTATCGAGCTGCATGAGAAATCCACAGGGGGCGATCACTCACCGATAGAGCATCATAGCAGATAACCCGAGACCGACGACACAAGAGGAAAGATTATTTCCTTTTCTCTTTTGGTCGCACGAGACGACACGAGGGGCAAGTTTATTTCGTTTTCTCTTTCAACCATGCTTCATTGAAACGAACCGCGGATTGTTTGGTCCCGAAAACGTAGATGGTGCCATCGGGGGCTTGAGCGGCGGCCATGTAACCGTAAACGCCCTCTAAGCGTCGGATCGATTCCCAAGTTTTCCCCTCATCGAGCGATAAAGCTGCAAAGGCGCCCCGTTCCGAGATCACATCTTTGCGAGAATCCATGCTCACCAGAAGAATCGCACCGGATTGCAATCGCAAAGCCGAGGCCTTTTGCCCCGAGCTAATTCCCGGAAAAATGGTATTCTGTTGTTCCCAAGAGTCGCCGAGGTCTTTGCTGATTTGTACCGGCATTGGGTGCGGCCCGCGAAGGAACGACAAGATGGCAGAATCCTTGGTGTAGGTGATGGCAGGGTGAATGGCATATTTTCCAGCGGTTTTCCGCATATCCCCTTTGCGGACCTGCCACGTTTTCCCGTCATCGGTGCTGGTCATGATTCGCTCATCTTTATGCAGGTCGCCATCGCAGGCGAGCACCAAAGTTCCATCAGGTAATTTCAAGGCCGAGCAAGGTTGACTGAGCGCGTTGGGATCATCCCGAGAGAGAATAATTTTGGGCTTGCTCCAAGTGGCACCGTTGTCGTCGCTGGTGCGCATGAAGTTACTGGCATAATCCCAACCGGCGAAGGATTGGGTTCCAAAGTGATACAGGCGTTTTCCATCGCTGAACAGAACGGGGGCATGATCGTTATGATCGGGAACATCGAAAAACAAGCTGGCCGGTTCCCATTTATTGGAACCGGCGCGGAGCCGGCTCGCGGCCTGAGCGAGTTCCCGTCCGCTTTCGGCAACCGTTGTGTACCAACAGGCCAGCACATCGCCATTGGGGCAAACGCAAACGGCTCCGTAATGATTATGATGCGAGAAGATAGGCCCCCAGGTTTCGGGCGGAATCAACGGGTTATCCTTCGCCGTTGTGTAATCGAGATAGAGAGGTTTATTGGGGTCGGGGCCTTTCACCGGTGCAGGGGTTTGTTTCACATCTTTTTGATGAGGATAAATCACTTCGGGAAGGGGTTTGGTTTTGGGTAATTCCCCCATGACCACGCGGAAGCCGGTATATTTGTTGGCATCGTCGGGTAAAAATCCCGAGCGGTTGCTGCAACGCAGGTATCGAGAATCTTTGGCCTCTTTGTGCCGGAAATAACTCCAACCTCGCGCCACTTTAACATACCCGTCGGCTCGACCGACTGGATCGGTTTGTTCCCCCGATTCATAAGGGCCATACCAATCCCAACACCATTCGGCCACATTGCCGTGCATATCCAAAAGGCCCCAAGGATTGGGGGGATAACTCCCGACGGGTCGCACTTTAATCGAGAGTTTACCTTCTTCATCCAGCCCGAAATTGGCTTGCTTCGGGGTGATGGTATCACCGGTTGAATACAACGTCGTGGTGCCCGCACGGCAGGCATATTCCCATTCGGCCTCGGTGGGTAATCGATAGGGTTTGCCTTCTTTTTTGCTTAACCAATCGCAAAAGGCCTTGGCCTGATCCCAAGTAATTTGGGTGACCGGTTCCTTGTCTGCTCCGCGATTAGGGCGTTTCCCGTGGTTGGGGTCAAACAGTTCGTATTGTTCGTTGGTGATTTCGGTGGCGCCCATCCAAAAATCCTGCGAGATCGTCACGGGATGAGCTGGGGATTCATCCCAATCACGCTGATTCCACTCAGTGCGACTTTTGGGCGGAGCATCCCCCGTCCCCATGATGAATTTCCCTTTGGGAACCTTCACCAGCACTATGCCTACGGAGTTCTTCAGGGTCTCGGGTTCGGCTGCGGTGACCGAGAAGCCCATACACAAAATCAGGAGAGGAAGTAATTTTTTCATGGGGGAATTGTAGCATTCGGGAGACTTTTTCGGACAGTCCCCAGCGGACAGAATCCGAAAGGATCATGGACAATAGAGAGGGTAGATGGTCGAAACTCGGAAAAGCGTGGAGGATCGGATCGAAGGGGTTGGAAAGCAGCGAGTGTTTGGAAAGCGAAAGGGGGAATAAGTGAATAGAAAAATCATCACTTTATTGTATGCGAGCAATCCCATTTCATTGCCGACCACCAACTTCCCTTCACTCATTTAAATTGACTCAGAAAGATAATTAAAATCGATATTGAATACGAGCGGAATCGAAGACAAGGTGAATCAAACCAAAGCGAACCGAGCCAAATTAAGACCTACCTAACCAAACGAATAAAAAGTTTTCCTTAGGCTCAGCGTGAGAGGAGTTGGGGCATCATCCAGAACGAGGGGAAGACGGTGACCTACCTATTTATTCAATTCTTCCCAGATTTTTCGAGTGGTTTCTTCGAGCTTGAGATTCGTTTCCCAAGTTAATTTGGCATCGGTTAGTTTCTTGCTGTTTTTGAGTTTGTCGAGCTTTTGCTTAGCTTGGTCCGAATTTTTCTTGGCTGCGTTGGTGGCGGCTTCGAGCATGTCCGAATTTTTTCTGGCCGTGGTGGTGGCCTTTTGAAGTGAATCGTACTGGTTTTTTTTCTCCTCGAATTGAGATTTGAGAAGGGCATCTTGTGGATTTTTGCTGGACTCTTTCTGTACCCGTTCCAGTGCTTCTTTGGCTTGGGTCAATTCCATGGTCAAACGGGCTAGCTCTTTTTTGGCGGCCTCGTTTTTCTTGGTCATCTCGCTGAATTCGGCTGAGGTTTTGTTGACCTCTTCTTGAATCTGTTTGATTTCGGGGGCGACCTTTTCGACCTCGGCTTGAATTTTCTCGTAGTCTGCTTTGGCGTCGGCCACGGCTTTTTGGGCGGCTTTCCACGCGGCTTCGGCTTGGGCCTTTCTGAGTTCCAGATTGGGAAGGATTTCCAGATCGGTTTTGCCCTTTTGCAGTTGCTGGATTCCTTTACTACTCACCTGCGTTTCGGTCAGGATCAGGGTTTGAAGACGGGGGAATTTCAAAAGGGTTTCGCTCGCTTGATCGGTGATGCTTGTGCCATATAGATTCAGATACGACAATTCCTTGAGCGGAAGGAGGTGAACTAAACCGGCATCGGTGACCCGAGTTTTTTCGAGGAACAAGCGTTTCAGGGAGGTGATTTTTCCGATGTGAACCAAGCCCGCATCGGTCACCTGCGTTTCCTTCAGGCGGAGAACTTGGATATTTTTGATAACGAGCAGATACTGCAAATGCTCATCGGTCAAGGTGTCGGTCGCCCCCGTCAAGTCCACATCTAGGGCTTTATCTTCCAAAGAAACTAGGCGAATGATGCCGCCGAGTTTTTCCAACGCGGCGATCGCTTGGGTTTCTTCTTGGACCGGTTTATAGGGGAGAGGTTTGCTCTCAGTTGGATAGCTGAGGTTAGTCATCCCAAACAGAGCCAAAGCAATGAACCCAATCGACCTCATGCTAGTAGCTCCTTGATGGGTTTGGCCGATTTTTCGACCATCGGCATGGGGCGATTGCCGGGGGCCATAAACTCTTTGTGAATATCGAGTCCCAAGGCGAGGCAAAGAGTGGCAATATAATCGGGTGCAGAAATGGGGCGATCGACAATCGTCGAACCCGGATTCTTGCCTGTTTCGCTGGTTTTGCCAATCACTTGTCCGGTTTTGATCCCCCCTCCTGCCCAGACGGTAGACCACGCATTGCAGAAATGCCCTCCTCCATCGCCGGGGCTTCGTCCGAATTCTCCCATCCAGACAACCAAGGTATCTTCTAACAGGCCACGCACTTTCAAATCCCGAATCAGGGCCGACATGGCGGCATCCATCCAAGGTGCTCGTTCGTTGATTCGTTTCGCAGCCCCTTCGTGATCGTCCCAACCTCGGTGGAATACTTCAACAAACCGCACACCCGATTCGATCAAGCGCCGGGCCAGCAAACACGATTGCCCAAATCGATGTTTGCCATATTCTTCTCGCAGTTTGGCGGGTTCCGATTCCAAATCAAAGGCCTTGGCCCGTTTGGAACGCATGAGGCGCACCGCCCGTTGAAAGGCCGATTGTTTTGTCCCTACGGAACCCAAAGGATAATCTTTGGAGAAACGTTCTTCGGCCGGTTCTAGAAGCTCTAGGCGAGCATCGAGATCATCGCCCAACTCCTTGAGGTTTTCCAGACCTTTTGTCGGTTCTTGCACCGCTAAGGGAGCATGCTGTGGGCCGACATAGCCTGGAACCGAGCGATAGAAACGCCCCCCGTTGGTTTTGTCCGAGCCGGCATCGATGGTGACGAAGCAGGGCATTTCTTGATCCGGAACGCTTAATTCGGAAGAAGCTAAGCATCCGATGGCAGGATGCTCAAAGGCGCTGGTGCGTCGGTAACCGGTATGAAGGTAGTACTTGGCATCGTAGTGATCGTTGATGTCGGTCTTCATGGAACGTAAAATCGCCATGTCATTCATACACTGAGCCAATTGCGGTAATTGCTCAACGATCTGAATTCCCGGTACCGTAGTTTTAATGGAACGAAATTCGCCCGTGGGTTTGGGGTCGAAGGTGTGTTGCTGGCTGGGGCCGCCATCCATCCAGAGCAAGATACACGATTTACCCCGAGGTTGCTTGATGGCAGCCTGTGCCAAGCTCTCGAACCAAGGAACCGTCACGGACGATAAAACACCCGCTGCCGACAATCGGAGAAAGTCGCGGCGGGGGAGGAGTTTTTCTCGATTCATGGATTGTTCTCCTGTCGTTAGCGGATAAAGATAAACTCACTTCGATTAATTAATGACCACAAAATGCCAGCATAACCTTTGTTTGAATCTTTTACTTTTTGCAAGTACCTGAGCGATTCACTCAATTCGCTGTCTGTCGGTTGTCGCGACAACGTCGATAAGTAAAGCCACGAGATCACCTGTTCGGTTTTCGCGGACGGATTTGATTTCAGGTAGGCATCTAAACTCTTACCTCCGGAGAGAAGTTTCGGGTGGTTGATTAACGTCAACATTTGGGGAATGCCATGTGTAAAGTCGGTGCTGTCCTCCTCATTGGTTCCAAAGCGACGCAAAAACTCAAGGTAGGCATCGCCCACGGCGGCACTTTCTCCGAAGGTATTTCCATCTCGGTTATCGATCGAGCGCAAGTCCAATTTCGGATCCCCGTAGATCTGTTTCAATGATTCTAAAAGGGTATCCGCAGTCATGACTCTCAGGGGCATTCGTCCAAAGGCAGTGGTTTGAGCGGTCAGAGCTTCGTCGGTCATTCCGGCGGGGACTTTGCTGGTCCGTTGATAGGTTTCGGAATTACACAGACAACGAATGAAATGTTTGATGTCAAAACCCGAGGCAGCAAATTCGTTGCTCAGAAGGTTCATTAACGCCGGATGACTAGCAGGGTTTAATTCACGAAAATCATCAATCGGGTTGACAATCCCCCGAGAGAAGAAATAAAACCACATACGGTTCGCAAAGGCGCGGGCGAAGAAAGGATTTTCTTTTCGGATCAACCAAGCGGTGAAAGATTGCCTTAAAGTGTCGGCCTCAAAGGATTCGAGTTTCGAGCCATCTAAGAAGGCTGGGGGAACCTGTGTGCCAGCGTTTTTGAAGGCCGATTTGGGGATAACGATCTGGCCATTCTTGATGCCCCCTTTAGGTTCGTTCACCTTATTAAAATCACCGGTCACCTTACTGAAGAAAGCAGCCAAGGACCAATTCTGTTTTTGGGACCAAGATCGGTACGGGTCATCGTGACATTCGGCACATTGCATTTGCACGCCCAAGAAAAGCGAACTGACGGCCCGAGCGGTCCCGTTTGCGGTGACTTTCCCGCCTTCCCCAACTAGACCGAAAAAAATCACTTGGGGTTGATTTTTGATCTCTCCTTCGACCGTCAAAATTTGTTTGGTGATTTGATCCCAAGACTCATTCGCATTGAAGCGGGCAGCCAACCATTTACCAAAATCGTTGGCTTGGTTATAAGGTTGTTTACCACCGTTGGGGTCCGAAGGTAATTCGGGGGGGCAAATCCACTCACGCCAAGTTCGGCCTAGCTGTTCCCCAAAATGGGGAGAATCGAGTAGGCTATCGATCAGCTTTGAGCGCTTCTGATTGTCTTGACTTTCCAGAAACATTTTGGCTTGTTCGGCCGTGGGGACTCGGCCCGTTAGGTCGAGAAAAATTCGACGTAAAAACTCGGCGTCGTCTGCCCGCGGGGCGGGAGTGATCTTTGCGGCTTTGAGAAAATCGTCAATATGTTCATCGATGGCGCGGGCTACCTTTTGGGGATCGTGTTTCTGATTCGGTTCGAGACGCGGCTTGTCTCCAATTTGACGTTGTGCTACTGTGGGTAAGCCCTTCTCGATCCAATTCCGAATGATCTGTTTCTCGGCTGCCGAAAGTTTCTTCTCGCCCGGTGGCATATCATCCGAGGCAATCCTTTCCCATACAGAGCTATGTTCTAAGTCTTTCGCTTTGACCGCAGGGCCGGACTTACCGCCTTTCAGCAGAGCAGGCAAGGTTCGCATATCGAGATCGCCTTTTTGACGCAAGCCTCCATGGCAACCTAAACAATTTTTGGTCAGCAAAGGGAG
>JAOAAA010000052.1 GCA_026419115.1 Gemmataceae bacterium | reverse complement strand
GTATTCGATGTCGGGCAATTCAGTGAGATCGATGTTCCTCATCGTGTGGTCTCCTTGGGATAGGACCATTATATCACTGGAACGCTCTCACTCCCATCTGAGATTGGTCATGGAATCGCTCTTCGTGGTTGTTCGTGCTTGCTCTTGTTTTTGTGGTCTGAAAGGTCTTGGAGAGTAAATTCTTGAAGGTTGGCTTGTTGTCCGATTCGATTCTTCCAACTCATGGTTTCTCATTTGTCTTGGTGTCCCCATTGACATCAATCCCGAGATTCTTAGGACAAAAAGACGAGTCCTTTTCTTGAGAGTTTATCCATGTCAACGAAAAAAGTTCGAGTCGCTATCGTGGGACTAGGCTTTGGTGCCGAGTTTATCCCGATTTATAAAGATCACCCCAATGCCGAGATGGTCGCCATCTGCCGTCGGAATGAAGTTGAATTGAATCGCTGTGGCGAGAAGTTTGGCATCTTCAAACGATACACCCGATTTGAAGATGTTCTGAATGATCCGGATATTGATGCTGTCCACATCAATAGCCCCATTCCCGATCATGCTCCACAAAGTATTGCTGCGTTGAAAGCCGGCAAACATGTGGCTTGTACGGTTCCGGCAGCGACCTCGCTTGCAGAATTGAAGGAACTGTGTGCTGCTCAGCGTGCGAGCGGTAAAGTTTACATGATGATGGAAACGGTGGTTTATAGTCGAGAGTATTTATTCGTCAAAGAATTGTACGATCGTGGGGTGTTAGGGAAAATTCAATTTTTGCGAGGTTCGCATCAACAAGATATGGATGGTTGGCCTGACTATTGGCCCGGATTGCCGCCGATGTGGTATGCCACCCACTGCGTGAGTCCCTGTTTGGCGATTCTGAGTACACCGAATCAGCCGGCTCATGCCGATGGGGTCAGTTGCCATGGTTCAGGGCGGATTCGTGAGGAATTGATCAAACGATACAATTCTCCCTTTGCGGTGGAGACCGCAACCTTTTCCATTCGCGGGCATGATGTGTGTGCGGAAGTCACTCGGAGCCTATTCGATACCGCTCGGCAGTATCGAGAAAGTTTTGATGTGATGGGCAGCAATGTCAGTTTTGAATGGCAACAAGTGGAAGGCGAAGAGCCGATCCTTCACACGCGGGGATTACCCGAACCGCAGATTCCGCGACGAATTCGCGTCCCCGATTATGCAGGTCGATTACCCGAACCGATCCGTAAATATACGGGGGCCATTCACGATGCGACCCATTTGAGCTTCGTTCAGGGGGGGGGGCATGGCGGTTCCCATCCTCATTTGGCGCACAACTTTTTGATGGCAGTGCTTGGCTTACAGCCGGCATTCCCTGATGCTCCGACCAGTGCCAATTGGACGGCGGTTGGGATTTGTGCTCACGAGAGTGCCCTCAAAAATGGGGAGAAAGTGAAGATTCCGGAATTTTGAGTGACATTGGGTATCTAATTAGGTTTAATATCAACACCCCCCTTGGTTCGCCTGCAGAACCCTGAGTTAGGAAATCACGCTCCCGAGATAACCAACACGATGGACTCTCTCTCCTCATCACCGAAACATCGCCTGAGCCTTTGGGATGCAATCTGCCTGATTGTTGGGATCATCATCGGGGCATCGATTTACAAAACCTCACCGGATATTTTTCGCAGTGCCGGCGATGCTCAAATGGGAATGCTCGCGTGGATTGTGGGGGGAGTGGTTTCCCTCATCGGGGCCTTGTGTTATGCAGAACTTGCGAGTTGCTATCGCAGCTCAGGGGGGGATTATACCTTTCTGACGCGGGCCTATGGTTCACGGGTCGGCTTTTTCTTCGCTTGGGCAGAATTATCGGTGATTCGTACCGGTGGTAGTATTGCCTTTATGGCCTACGTTTTTGCCGAGTATGCAACCGTGTTCCACAATTTGGGCGAAAATTCTCGTCTGATTTATGCGGTGACGGGTATTTTGGGCCTGACTTTTATCAATGCTTTTGGAATGAAACCGGGGCGCTTGGTACAAAATGCCTTGACCACCTCGAATATCATTGGATTGATTGGCATTGCAACGATCGGATTCATCTGGTGGCTTTGGCCTGAGAAGACCACGATTCCAGAAACAACCCGTATCGCGACCGAGGTGAGCACAGCCATTGGCCTAGGAGCTTCAGGAAACTCGGTGATTTTAAGTACTCCGCTTGTTCTGCCTCCTGTTTACGAAACCACCTTGGCCCTGACGATGGTACTCGTCTTCTACGCTTATGGAGGGTGGAACGAAGCCGCGTTTATTGCTTCTGAGGTTCGCCAACCGCGAAAAAACATTACGCGGGCGCTCTTAGGCGGTACTCTTTTGGTCACGACAATTTATATCGCTGTCAACCTAGCCTATTTGGGAGCGTTGGGCTACCGCGGGGTTTGTGAATCGAAAGCGATTGCAGCTGATATGTTCGCTTTACCCTTTGGTGAAATGGGACGGAAAGCGATCAGCGCTCTGATTATGGTCTCTGCATTAGGTTCCGTCCATGGCTTGTTGTTCACTGGGATGCGATTGTATGGAACATTCGGGGCCGATCACAAATTGTTCGCTTTTTTAGCAGGCCCCAAGGATCGACCTCATGGGGCATTGGGTGCCTTGTTTGCACAAGCAGCGTTCAGCCTGTTACTCATCAGTATTGTGGAATTCACTTGGGTTTGGAGAAGCCTGTTGAAAATGGTAAGTACGGGTTGTGGTTTTGAAGTGGCCGAAGATTTCCATTCGCATGGTGGGATTTATGATCTGGTCACCTGTACGGCACCGGTCTTTTGGCTGTTCTTCTTTCTCACGGGTTGTTCCCTGTTTGTGCTGCGATATAAAGATGCCGGTCGCGAACGCCCCTTCCGTGTCCCGCTATATCCGATCATTCCGTTCTTGTTTGTGGCCTCGTGTGGATTTATGCTCTATCGGAGTACCCTTTATGCGTTCCAACAGGAACCCGCCGAGGCAGTGATTGTTGGCTTGCTGATTGTGATGGCTCTTCCGCTGGGGTATCTCTCGAGTCGGAAGAAACCATCGGGAGATGAATAATGGATGTCCGCGAGGCACTCGAAAGCATTGCCCTGATTCGACGGCGAATTCGTGAACCCGAGATCGGTCAGGTCTATCGTGCTTTGCCCGCAACGATTTGTTCTCTGCTGGCTTTACTGGGGGGATTGCTTCAGGCTCTATTCGTGCCGGACCCCTTAGAGAATCTCGTTGCCTATGTTTCGATTTGGTCCGCGATGGCTTTTATCGGTTTGTCGTTCACGGCAGGGAGTGTGACCTCGCGGGATGGCCTGAAGTCGGCCTTGGCGGCGTTGACCCCATTTGCTCCTTGCCTAATCGCAGGGGTGGGGCTGACCTATGCAATGCTTCGGTATCATCCCCAATCGGCAACGATGTTACCCGGTTTATGGCAAATCTTGTTCGCCTTGGGTGTGTATCAAGCCTGTCGATTTTTACCACGCGATGCTTTAGGTGTCGCGGGATTTTATCTGTTTTCTGGCTTAACTTTGCTCACCACGGGAATCGGTGACCTTTCTCCTTGGACGATGGTGTTACCGTTTGCGTTTGGGCAGCTGCTCGCCGCGATCGTTCTTGCAGAGAGGAGGGGGCATCATCATGAATCCATCTGAACAAGGACGATTTCGTTACGAGGGACTCGATAAGGTCATTCACGAGAAAGCCCGCCTCGGCATTCTCACCAGTTTATTGACCCAAGCCGAAGGACTGAGCTTCAACGAACTGAAGCATTTATGTTCTCTCACCGATGGAAATTTGTCTCGTCATTTAACGATACTCAGCGAGGCGGGGCTAATCACAATTCACAAGGGGGAACATCTCGGGCGCCCCCAAACAGTGGCGATGGTGACCGCCGAGGGGCGCAAACGCTTTGCCAATTACCTTTCCGTGTTGGAACAAGTTCTGGCCGATGCTCTTCCGGTGACCCAGCCGAGTTCGACGGCGGCCGTTCCCGAAAGTTAAAATCCAAGCAGGAAGGGCTTACTCGAATTCGGTACCGGTCAGTTTCAGGAAGGTGCTATGGAAATCGAACTCGCGAGTATGCACGCTGGCTGTCTGATTCAGGGCGATCAATTCGGCAAGTTGTCGGCGTTGGCCCTCGTTATCCAAATCGATCACTAATCTTTCTCCCCCCAGCAGAATCACATCGACCTTGCGCTCGGTGTGCATCGATCGTAAGGTTAAAGGGGAATCGAGCGCAACCAGTTTACCTCGACACATAATGGCCACTCGGTCGCAAATGGCTTCGACTTCGTTCATATCGTGAGTGGTCAATAGAACGGTGGCCCCTTCGGCTACCTTTTGACGGAGAATCTGATGGACCAGCGAACGGGAGTGAATATCGAGGTTGGCAGTGGGTTCATCTAGATACATGATCGGCGGGTTATGCAACAAGGCGCGTGCAAGCAATAATTTTTTCTTCATCCCCATCGAATAGCCTTTCACGGGAACGTTCGCGGCTTCACTCAAGGCGACCATTCGTAACACTTCATCGATTCGAGAATGGTGGACCCCATACAAATCGGCAAAGATCATGAGGTTTCTGCGGCCGGTGAATTCATCGAAGTGATTATCCCGATCGGGCACATATCCAAACAGGGGTTTGATTTGCGACCATTGCCGAACCACGTCGTGCCCTAAAATCTCGACTTTTCCCCCATCGGGTTTTCTTTGCCCGATGAGAACCCGCACGGTGGTACTTTTCCCCGCACCATTGGGGCCTAAAAGCCCGAACAATTCTCCCTTTTTTAGCTCTAAAGAAAGCTCATCGACGGCGTGGAATCGGCCATAGGTCACTCGGAGCTTATCAATCCGAATTGCAGGGCAAGTGGATAGTTTCGGAGCCAATACATTCGGGGACACAGAAGATTCTGCGCTAGGGTCTGCGAGAGTACTGGCCCGATCTGCCATGAAGTTCCTTTAATCCTGTTCTGCAATCACTGTTGAACTTGTCTGGTAGACATTAAAATACTTAGCTTGGGGGTGATGGACTACCATAGCTGTTGTAGATTGTTCCGGATCGAGTTGGAATTGTTCGGATAGACTCAAACCGATTCTCTCCGGATTGAGGAGTTTGAAAAGCCCGACTTGATCTTCGAGTTTAGGACAAGCGGGGTATCCAAACGAATATCGACAGCCTCGATAGTGTTTCTTGAACAATTTTTGGATCGTTGGCGAGTCTTGCTCGGCGATGCCCCATTCGCGGCGAATTTGGCGATGCCAGAACTCGGCCAAGGCTTCTGCGGTTTCGACCCCCATTCCGTGAAGGTATAGGTAGTCCATGTATTTATCGGCTTCAAAAAGGGCCTTGGCTCGTTTGCTCACCTCGTGCCCCATGGTCACGGCCATGAAGGCGACCACATCGGTGGCGCGGCCATTTTCAATTGGTCGATAGTAGTGGGCCAACCCCAAGTGATCGCCAAACGATTGTTGCGGGAAGCGGAACCGGTGCTTCTCGGTACGGAAATCGGTTTCAAAAATGACCAAGTCGTTGTCTTGGGAACCGCAAGGGAAAAATCCATACACCACAGCGGGACGCAGGATTTTTTCTTCCAGACAGACCCGTTTCAGACGTTCAAAAGCGGGGTAGGCCACTTCTTTCATCATCCGTTCGTATTCTCGAACATTGACGCCCCCGCGACGGAATTGCCACTGTGTTCCAATGAGGGTTCGTTCGTTGATGAATGGGTAAATCTCATTCAAATCAATATCCTCAACCACTTTGGTTCCCCAGAAGGGAGGTTGGGGGATATTCGGCGCGGGTTTGAGATTGGCCACATAGACCTTTTGTTCTTCAACGGGGGCATCTAATTCCGTGTCATCTTCGTCACTTGGTTGGATCGTGGCAGTCCCCGAGTGATAGGTCGATTGAATGACCCCTTTTAAGGCCACACTGCCTACCTTTTCCATCGACTTTCTTTTCACGAGGCTATCCATAATGCGTAAGCCATCGAAGGCATCTTCGCCGTAAAATAGGGGCCCGCGATAGATCGCCCGTAGGTCCTCTTCCACATACCGGCGATTCAGGGCAGCGCCGCCGAGAATCACTGGGGGATTCAGGCCCCGTTCATTGAGTGTGATCAAATCTTCCTTCATGACCACCGTTGATTTGACAAGAAGCCCCGACATGCCGATAGCATCGGCTTGTTCTTTCTGATAAGTCGAGATCATATTCTCGATCGGTTGTTTGATCCCGATATTAAACACCTTGTAACCGTTGTTCGTGAGAATAATATCGACCAGATTTTTGCCAATATCATGGACGTCCCCTTTCACCGTTGCCAGAACGATTTTTCCTTTCTCGGCACCTTCGACTTTTTCCATAAATTTTTCGAGGTGTGCCACGGCTGCTTTCATCACTTCTGCTGATTGAAGCACGAACGGTAACTGCATTTGGCCGGCACCAAAAAGGTCACCCACGACCTTCATTCCTTCGAGCAAAATCTTGTTGATGATGTCGATTGGAGAATAGTGTTGCCGTGCCAAATCGAGATCGGCAATTAAACTTTCGCGGCGACCTTGAATGATGGCCTGCTTCAATCGCTCTTCGACGGTTTCCCCAAGGGATTGGATTTTCTTGGTTTCGCTTTTCTTGTCGGCATAATGCTCGATGAGCAATTGCAAGGGGTCTTCGATGCAATTGCCATTCGAGTCGAACACCCGTTCATCGAACAATAATCGGCGGCAAAGTTCCTTCCCTTTTTCATCGATGCTGGCCAAAGGGAGAATTTTGCTGGCATGGAGGATGGCAGAATCCAGACCATATTGAACGGCATAATGCAGGTAGACCGAATTTAGAACTTGGCGGGTATAAGGAGATAGGCCAAAGCTACAGTTACTCAATCCCACATGCGTCAAAGCGCCAGGGAGATTTTGCTTAATGAGGCGAATGGCCTCGAAGGTAGCGATGGCCGACTTGCGGGTTTGTTCTTGACCTGTGGTTACGGGAAAGGTTAGCGGATCGAATAGGAGGTCCGTGGGAGGGATTTTGTACTCGTGAACGCAGATGTCGTAAATCCGTTTGGCGACCTCAAATTTCCATTCTGCGGTGTCCGCTTGCCCCTTTTCATCGATGGTCAGAGCAACGAGGGCCGCGCCGTATTTCTTGGCGAGTCGGGTCTTCGGATCGAGGGTTTTTCGACCATCCTCCAAATTAATCGAATTGATAATCGCTTTGCCGGAACAGAGTTTCAGAGCCGTTTCGATTACAGAGGTTTCCGTGCTGTCGATCATCATGGGTTTGGTCAAAACGGCATTGTATCGTTTGGCGACTTCTGCCATATCTCGATTGCCATCTCGACCGACATAATCCACGCACACATCTAAAAGGTGAACCCCTTCCCGTTCTTGCTCCTTGGCCATTTCGACCAGACCTAACCAATCTTCCTTTTCGAGCAACTGCTTAAATTTTTTGGAGCCATTAGTGTTGGTCCGTTCCCCCACGAGCAAGGGGCGATTGTCTTGCAATAGGTCCTGAGAGCCGAATAAACTCGAAACCATCGGGACGTAAACAGGCTTCCGAGGCAACGGTTTTTTCCCAAATAGCCTTTGATAGACCACCGCTAAATGATCGCGTGTGGTGCCGCAACAGCCCCCGACGATATTCACGCCAAACTCGCTGACAAAGCGTTCCAACCACTCCGCGAGTTCTTCCGGTTGCAAAGGGAAGTAGGTTTCGCCATTACGATTCTCTGGCAAGCCTGCATTCGGAAGGACACTGATGAGTTTGCTGCTATATTGGCTCAAATGTTTCACCGAAGAGAGCATCAGGTCGGGGCCTACGGCACAATTGAGGCCAATCACATCCAATTCATCGAAGCATTCCAAGGTGGTGAGAGCGCCGGCAATATCGGTTCCAGGAAGCATCTTCCCATCGGGTTGAATGGTCACTTGAACCATCAGGGGTAACTTGATGCCTTTTTCCTTCATCACTTCAATGGCGGTGATCAGGGCACATTTCGCTTGAAGAATATCGAAACAGGTTTCAATGAGGATGGCATCGACACCAGCTTCAATGAGCGAAACAAACTGAGGCCGATAACTCGCAGCGAGGGTATCGAAATCGACATAAATGGCAGGGTCGGTGATCGAAGGCATTTTTGTTCCCGGCCCGACCGAGGCGACCACATATCGCGGGCGATTGGGTGTCGAAAACTCGGCGGCCGCTTCTTTCGCCAATTGCACATTCAATCGATTCAACTGGTCCAGCGCGTGAGCCATGCCAAACTCAGCAAGAACCATCTCACTGGCGTTGAAGGTATTTGTTTCCACGGCATCGCAGCCGGCCTCAAAATACCCCCGATGAATATCCCGTATCCATGAAGGATGAGTCAACGCCAAGGCATCGGAAAGATTCATGAGCGATTTGCCATCAGGGGAATAACCCCAATCTTTCTCGGTGGGTTTGTAACGATGCAAGCTGGTCCCCATACCCCCATCGAGGATGAGGACCCGTTCTCGGCAAATATCAAGAAAACCTTTCTGGCTCATGACGATCTTACTTAAGAGTGACTTCATTCTCGACCCAAGGTCTTAACTGGCAAATCATTCTCGACCCGAGGTCTCATATCCAACGAATGAACTAGGCTATTTTAGAGAACTCACGGTCAACATGTCAAAAATCCCGAGAATCCTAGAGAAAAAATGAGGGTTGCTTGGTTCGACAACGATCATAGTATCAGGGGGTCTTTGAGCATCTCAGAGGTGGTTTTATCGGGTTCGGCGGGCCAATTTCTCGGCACAACGATAGGCAGCGATCAGGGATTCTTCGCTAGCGATTCCCTGACCGGCGAGGTTATATGCCGTTCCGTGAGCCACACTGGTGCGGACAATAGGTAATCCCGCCGAGATATTCACACAGCGAAACCCGCAGCGGAGCTTCATAGCAATGTGTCCTTCATCGTGGTACATGGCCACGATGCCATCGAATTCCCCCTGATGTGCCCGCAAAAATAAGGTATCGGCCGGAATGGGGCCTTGCACATGAATCCCCCGATCTTGGGCCATTTGCACAGCCGGTGCAATAAGCGTGGCCTCTTCATCTCCAAAGAGTCCCCCATCGCTGGCATGGGGATTCAAGGCTGCTACCGCCAATCGAGGTTTACGATCGAGCAATTG
Source organism: Gemmataceae bacterium (assembly GCA_026419115.1). Classification (GTDB taxonomy): domain Bacteria; phylum Planctomycetota; class Planctomycetia; order Gemmatales; family Gemmataceae; genus SKW135. Next base: position 16,641 of record JAOAAA010000052.1, on the reverse strand, counting down.
CGGAAGCAAACCTTCCAAAAGTTCGATCTTCTCAAGAATGTTGCGGGTCGAAAGTTTGCTAAAAACATCCCGTAGCGCCATATGCAAGGTCACATGAGCCACTGCAATACCATCGCCATAAAGAACCATAGCAAATTCTTTCGTTCCGGTTCGATCTGCGAGAATTTCCGTATGTCCGGGATAAGAAAGACCCGCAGCATGAAGCCCTTCTTTGTGCAGGGGGGCCGTCACAATGCCCGATGCCTGTTTGCTCAACGTCAGGTCGATAGCTCGGCAGAGAAAATCGTAGGCAGCTTGTCCCGCACAGGCTTGCACTTCACCAAACCGCACTTGCGATAAATCTTGTGAACTCCCTTGAATCCATTCCAGCGTTTGGGGGTCGCCCGTTGCTTCTTGCGGATGCCCGATTTCTCTCAGGATGTATTCTCGCTTTAGCAATTGGGTCACTTTAGCAAGAATGCCCCCATCACCAACGACAATGGGAATCGAGTTTTTGCATAATTCGGGCCAAGCACGGACGACAATCTCGGGGCCAATACCGGCCACATCGCCTAGTGTGATGAGTAACCGCAGGGATGAAAGCATGCGAAGAATGATCTTGTTGAGTGAATTGGTTGAGGGACCGCCCAAGGTTCCATTTTACCTAGGCACCGTTTACCTTTGCTTCCATTTTAGAGAAGCGAAACGATCTTGCGACCTTTAGTCCACTGGGTTCCCTGTGGTCGAATCACCTCATGATAGAGGGTATCCCGCTCGACGGGTTCACGGCCGGCTTCGACGATGAGGCGTCGCAATTCTTCGATGGTCATTTCTTGAGGAGAATCGCTGCCGGCTTCGTGATAAATTTTCTCATGAACCACCGTGCCATCAATATCGTCAGCCCCGTAGCTTTGAGCGATTTGGGCAATCGGCACGCCAAGCATGACCCAGTAGGCCTTGAGGTGGGGGAAGTTATCGAGCATGAGGCGGGAAATCGCCATCATCTTCAGGTCCATCAATCCGCTGGGTTTAGGGATATGACTGAGGCGGGTATTCTCGGGATGGAACGCCAAAGGAATAAAGGTTTGGAATCCCCCCGTGCGATCCTGTAACTCGCGCAGGCGAATGAGGTGATCTAACCGATGTTCGGGCTTTTCGATGTGTCCATAGAGCATGGTGGCGTTGCTTCGCAAACCGAGTTGATGGGCTTCTTCATGAATGCGAAGCCATTCGGTCCCGTCAGCTTTATGCTCACAGATTTTGGATCGAATCTCAGGATGAAAAATTTCGGCCCCCCCCCCCGGAAGGCTGCCCAGACCAGCTTCTTTCATCTCCGCGAGAAGTTCCTTGGTTGGTCGGCCAGTCATACGGGCAAACCAATCCCATTCGACTGCCGTCCATGCCTTGAGGTGCAGATCAGGAAATTTTTCGTGCAGGATTCGGATGATGTTCAGATACCACTCATAGGGGAGTTGATGATGAAGCCCCCCCACGATGTGTAATTCGGTACATCCCCGATCGACCGCTTCTTGCCCCCGATGCAAAATCTGCTCGTCCGACATCACATAGCCTTTTTCCGATTTCAGGTCGGCACGGAACGCACAGAAGGTGCATCGATACACACAAACATTCGTGGGGTTCAGATGTTCGTTCACGTTGTAATAGGTCTTATTGCCATTTTTCCGTTCACGAACGATATTCGCCAATTCGCCAAGGGTATGTAAATCCACCGAGGTTTCCAGATACATCCCCTCATCGAAGGATAATCTTGCCCCTGCAAGGACTTTTTCACGAATAATACCCAATCGATTCACGCTCATGGCCAGTACCTATTCTTGTGTTACCCTTAATAATAGCAACCGCATAGCAAGAAGGAAAACAACTTGCTCAGGAAGGGAGCAAACAAAAAGGTGTCCAACGAAAACGGAGCAAACGAAAAGGTATCTAACGAAGGAGATTATTCGGGAATCTTCAAAGCGTAAGGATATTCGAGATTTAACATTCGGTATTCGACATTCAACCTGAGAAGTGCGACGCTCGAGACAGACGAGGAAGATTATTCGGGAATCTTCAAGGCGTAAAGATATTTATCGTCGCGCACAAAGATATGACCGGCCGCAATCGCAGGATGCGCCCAAGTCGAACCACATGCTTTGCTCCGAGCGAGTTCTTTGTACTCCTTGACATCGGGGGCAAGAAGGGCCAATTCCCCGTTATCAAAATGGGCAAGGATATTGCCGTCCCCCAAGGTCAAAAGGGCCGTGTGGAACTTACCGATCTTGGGTTTATTCCAAACTTCTTTCCCCGTTGCGGTCTCGACACAACGAAGATTCACCGAGGCGTTCAAAAAGTCAGCCGAGCCGGTCACCATAAACAGATGCTTTTCGCCGACCGGTACAGGGGTCGAAAAATAACAGGTCAGGGTTTTGTTGGTCCAAACAGGCTCCGCTTTGAAATCCCCTTTTTTCTCGGGCGATTCCACCTTCTTCACGGCCACGGCCCCCGCAGTGACCGAAGCAGCAATGTACAAATCCCCGACCTTGATGGGGGTAGTACTGCTTTCATTCAGGGCATCCTTAAAGGGGTGTTTCCACAAGGTCTTACCAGATTCATCAAGAGAAACGAGATGGCCCCCCGTCAAGGTCACGATTTCTTTCCCCAACAGAACGGGGGCCGCGTAACTTGCGGGATCGTTTTTCTCGCTGGTCCAAACGAGTTTCCCAGTCGATTTATCAAAGGCTTTAATTCCTTTGCCTGTTTTACTTCCCCCTTGAACAATCACATGCGGGCCAACGATCAGCGGCGAGGCCGACACACCGAAGACCAAATTATCCTTAACGGGATCATCTAGGGTTTCGACCCGAAAAATTTCTTTACCGGTTTCCAGCTCAAAGCAACTCAGCACGCCGGTGTTTCCAAGGGTGTAGACCTTTTTGTCGTGAATCACAGGGGTCGCCCGAGGTCCTTTCCCAAACAAGGGATCGAACTTAGGTTTTTCGTAGGTTTGGCTCCATTTTTCTTTGCCATCTTTGACGTTCAAAGCGAGAACCGTTTCGGTCGAGGCGCCATGCTGAGTATTGGGACCTTTGACATGTAGGATCAGAATATCCCCAACCACGACAGGCGAGCTATTTCCTTCTCCCACGGCCACTTTCCACGCAACAGGAAGGTCCCCCTTCCAAGGAGCGATCTTTTGGCTGGAAGAACCATTTCGTTGGGGGCCAAGCCATTGAGGCCAATCTTCTGCCCAAAGGGTGAGCGGCAAACAAAGTAGAATCCAAATTCGCATCATCACGGGTTCTCCTTCAACACAGGTTCACCTTCAACTCGTCAGAGGCAGAGAAATTTTATGGGGTTTCTCGGGAGCGAGAGAATTTTGAGTCGCCGAGTCGGCGTGTTCCTTGGCTTGTTCCAAATGTTCTTCGAGGGTGTGTTGGTTGGCTTGTTCCAAATGTTCTCTCAGAAAGATATGAAGCGGGGCATATCGCCAAGGAAGCCCCTGCTCGTCGGCCAGAACTTTGAGTTCACGAATCCCCTGCTCGGAGATGCGTTGCCCTTCTTCTTGATAGTTGGGATCGCAGAAATAAACACGACATCCCAAAGGTCGAGGTTCGCGGGCAGTACATAATCCTTGCACTTGGAAGGGACACGTCGCGGAGTTCACCTCCGTAAAGGGGGGGGCAGACTCAAGCAGGTAGTCGGCTTCGATTTGGCTGAGGAATAAGGTATGGCCATATTCGGTAAAGCGGCAGCATCGCCCCGAGGCTTCACAGCGGGGACCTGCCTTTATTACGGCAGCATCGGCGCGCTCGTAAATGGTCTGGATCGCGATGCGGAGGTTCGGGTTCAGGTTTCCCATTTCCGTTTACATTTTCACTTGTTTCATACGACTGAGAATTTCTTCAACGGGAATCAGCTCGCCTTGTCCACTTCCAGGGCAGACACTTTTGGTATACTCCCAATCGCTGGGCTTTCGGAGGTTGCTTTCCCAAAAAGGCCACGTTCGGCATTGGGTCGGTCGAGCCGGATAAATCTGGCAACCCACTTCTGCTTCCCAAAAGATACAATCGTAATTGAGTTTTTCTGTTAGCGAACGTTTACCATGCAATGGCCGAGTATACTTATGGATCACCTCTTCTACAGAGACGTCTAAAAACTCGGCGATATTCAGGATTTCCCCATCGTTGACCCAAACATATCCGGGCTGACCGGTGCAGCATTGACCACAACGGGTACAAGTAAAATTCAAACCTTCATGAAACCAAGGTTGTTCCATAGACCTCTCGCTTGTTAGGCTCTCTCATTTTGATATTGATTTCGGGTGCGAATCTCTCGGTTTGTCATGTCTTGTTGGTACTGGAATCGTTGCTTCCTGCAGGAATAAGGTGGTTTCATCCTCTCGATCGGGCATCGATCACTCGAACGATTCGCTGACCATTGATTCAGGGCATTGACCATTGATCGATAACGATGACCAATCATTCGTAACAATGACCCATAATTGATACATTACGATGACTTATTATTGATTCACAATTACAACGATGACCTGTTATTGATTCACCACGATAATTTAAGATTCATAAGGATGGCAAATAATTCAGGGCGATCTTACAGAATGTGCTTTTATTCTATGAGTTGAGTTGGCGCAGGTTTTGGGTTTGTTCGTCGAATTGATCCAGAAGAGAATCGATCGTTTGATTCCGTTGGGTTTCGTTTTTTGGTTCGCTGAAACGATTGAGATAATATGCCTGAATAATTTTCTCGGGAAGTGTGGCCAAAGGTAAAAATTTTGGTTGACTTGAGAGATGTTGGCTGACCCGTTGGGCGAATTCTTGAGGGGTTTCCCCCGCTTGCATTTTCAACCCAAACCGAGAGCAAAGTTTTAGGAACCTTTTGAGTTGAATCGATTGTGGGTCTGCCAAAGGGAAGATCGAACCCATGATTTGCCGACGTTTTTTGAGAAGGATCAGAACAATCCCCAGCCCTGCAGCCACCCCTAACAAGAGGATGGGCCAATTGATTTCTTCAACACTCGTCAGGGCTTCCCGTGTCGATTCGGTAATAGCCTGTGCCGTGCGTTGCCGAGCTTTGTTGTCGAATCCCAAGATGTATTGCCTTAAGAACGAAGCGGTTCCTCTTTTCACGTCTTCCAACCAATTCCCCGAGGCTTCGCTCACAGGGGTCGGGTCGAGCGTCAGCCAAGCAAAGGTCAATTCATTAGGGCGCTTTGGGTCTTTTCTGGCAATGAGGACTTCGACCCACGCATGAGCATGCGATTCCCGAATGACGTAATTTCCTTCTCCCACCGATTCGACTCCGCGATAACCCAGAACCAATTGACACGGAATCCCTTGGGTGCGAAGCATAATCGCAAGGGTGGTTGCAAAGCGTTGACAATGTCCTTGTTTGACGTTGAACAGAAAATCTTCCGTGGGATCGATTTTGCGATCGGCTCGCTTGAGATCAAACGAGTAGGCAAATTCCCCCGAGTTAGAAAGGTAATCTTCCAAGGCACGGGCAACCATTTCATGGTAGGGTGCCATGAGAAATCGGGTGATTGGATGCCGCGTCGAGAGAACCTCTTTGGGAAGTTGACCTTTCTCAACGAATTTGGCCACCAGATTATCGGTGAATTCGGCAATACGCCTCATACCAATGGGAAGGTTCACTAGGCTCGGCCATTCTCCAGGACGAAGCAGCGCAAAACTTTGTCCAAAGCCCGATCCATCGGGGATTTTCCACACTTGGACAAAGTTGGAAAGGTCTTCCAAACGACTAAAAAAGTATCCATCAGGAAGGTACAACAACGAGCCATAATTTCCAGAATTGCCTCGGAACGCAATCGGCGAGCGTTCATTGGGGACCCACACAACGGGATCGGCAATGATAAAACCCGACGATTTACTCTTCTTCGTGGTGGTGAATTCGAGGTAGCGAGCTTGCTCCCCTAAATAAGGTAACACCTCCTGATAGGGTACGCCCGCTTTAGCCGGTTCACGGGTCCCGTATCGAACAGGAGATTCTTTATCGGGTACCGAAAACACTCGTTGCGAAGCGGGAAACCATTTTCCATCGGTGTAAACTTGCAGGGTGTATCCTCGGAAGCGGGTATCGAGGGGAAGATCGTTGGCCAGTTTTCCTTGAGCATCCTTGAAAGTGATTTGGTAAACCACATCCTGAACTTCGCTCAAGGTTCCTACTCGGTTCAAGTCAAGGGTCCCTTCAGACAGCCCCGTTGCCATTTTCCCGCGAGCGGCCTCGCCTAATTCCCACGGGGTGTTGCCACGGGGGGTTATCACATAGATGGGGATCACAATGATCGTAGCGAAGATGAGCCAAACGAACGATTCCTTTAGTAATCGCCAACGCCAACCCAGCCCGCCATGTCCCACAGCAGTTCCCATGGCAGGTCCCCCTTGCGCCCTTCTTAAGTAGAAGGTTCCTAAACTCCAAATAAAGGCAATCGCCCAAAAGGGAAGTAAGATAAAAAACTCGGTCCCGTCGGCCATGGCCCCTGCGAGCGCCACACTCAACAGCGATAGCCCGTTCATCGTCCAATAATCTCCTTGATGTTTCGGGCGGAACATCTTCGCAGGAATCAGAACAATCAGAATAGGCCCAAAATAAGGGAGAAATCCTGTGGGCCAACCGAGTTGAGAAAGGGGACTATCGCTTTTCGCACCAGAGATCAGACGAGAAACCAACCATAAACCGGCCAACCCCATCAGGATCAAACCGACGAAATTTGCTTGGGATAGGGTGAGTTGTCGACGGCCTTCTAGATAGAAAGCGGTTCCCAATGCCATTAGGGAAATCAACGTCAAAATGCCGACCTCGGGCATGAGGTCCACCACGGAAATCCCAACCGCGATAATCGATAAAGCAAGGGAAACGTAAACACTGACATGAAAAGGTCGCGAAAGGATCATGCAGGCCCCGATTGACAACACAACGTTGGGCGGCCAACGATTGGCTTACCGCCCATTTGGACTAACCTTATATTTATAGTGCGCCTGCCTCGCCAAGTCTCTGAACATTCTCAATCGATAGACCCGAGCTGTAAATTGTGTTCTTGTGGATTTGTTTGGTTGAGTTAAATCGTTCTGCTCACCATTTGAATTGGATCCCCGCGCTCCAACCGTGTAACCAATAGGTAGAGGTGGTATTGGGATTCACAGGGCGAGGAGTCCCCACTAACGGACCATTTCCTGCTAGGATCGAAGGATTCAAAGCTGGGTCGATCACTCCACCAACTCGGGTTGGGTTTGTCCAGATCATTAAATCGTATCCCCCGAAAACTCGCATATACCGGTTCAAATCGAAGCCAACGGTTCCCCCCACATGAGGGATCACGGTAAAACGGTTGGTGGTGGATTCCCCGATATTCGTACTTTGGGCCAGCACACCCGAATTATTCGTGATTCCCCCGACCTGAGAGAATCCGTCGATCGTGGTGCGGGTGAAGGTAAAGCCCAAGGCAGCTCCCCCACGCAAACCGATCGAGAAACGACCTTGATTGAGTTCGCTAATCAACCCAATCTGGCCACCATGAAACTGGTTCACGGTCTCGAAGCGATCCCAAAAACTGGAGGTCACGACTCCTGCAGCCGTTGCTCGAATTTGGGTGATTCCCATTTCGTCGGTCAAATTCAAATAGCGGTAACCGAGGTAGGCATCCAAGCGAAAACTTCCTGTATTGATTAAAACCTGACGGGTGTTGGCTTCACCTCCCCAAAAACTCGATCGGCTGGCAATAGCGATTTGTCCGTTGATCGTCGGATCATTATCGATCACGATAGTCTGGTTCGCGTTCGCAACAGGATTAAACACCGGTCGGGACAAGGAACGCACGCTGTTGATATTCGAGAGATAATTATCTGTGGATTCGGCCAACCAAATAAACCCAAAGTCCAGCCCGAATCCTTCGGTGCTATCGAGCCAAACCCCAGCCCTAGCACGAATCCCGCTCTGAACTCCCCCAAGAATACGGCCCCCATATTCCTCTCGAGCGAACGGGCTATTGATGGGAGCTGAAATTCCCGGTGGCCCAGAAATCACGAGAGTAGGAATCGAACTGCCGCGCACGGACCAATTCAAAAACTCGGCTGACCCCCACACACAGGGGAGCGGCACGGGGCACGGATCGTGGCAGAAAAGGTGACTAAGCAAACCATGGCCTAATCCCCAACCATACAGATGATGTTTTTTTGAGTAATGCTCCACTGGGCCTGAAACGTAACCGCTCGGGACACCGGTTTCGCAAGAACCGGCTTGCCCCCCCCCCATAGGATTCGCTACAATCGGACCGCTGTGGATGGGTGTGCTGTGGATAGGTGTACTAGGCACAAATTGAGGAACTGAAGGAACAAAGCTATTTGGTTGAGAATAGATCGGCGTGGAACCGATTGTCGTAGGGGAAAGAGTCGTGGGAGGAACAACCGGATTCGAGATACCTCCCGAGGGAAATTGAGGAATGGCACCGGAAGGGGGGCTTGGTTGCATACTCGGAACTGCTGGCGTGGCAGGAACCATTGGCGTTGTCGGAACTGTTGGCATGGCCGGCGCAGCAGGGATTTCTTGGGGAGCAGGGCCAATCGTTTTGGGAATTTCTTTCGGCTGGTTGCTAGCGGGAAGCACATAGTTAAATCCCGGTGTCGGAGAAAGAGACGTTACGGGTAATAACGTTGGACCGGTCACCGTTTCCGGTTGGTTGTGAGGTAAAGGCGGAAGCATAGGGCCAGTCACCGGCGTGGCGCTGAGAGTGGTTGGCAATACCGGTTGAAAACTTGGATAAACCGGAACACTATTGGGTATTTGCTGAGCGTACCCCAAACCCGTTAAATGCAGGCAACACGCAAGGCTTAACCCGATTTTTCGACGATTCATAAATCCCTTCTCCGGACACGACCGCCAAAAATGACAGGTGGTGCGGTCTTCTGGATTCTTCGTCGTCTATCTGTTCTGACAATTTCGACTATTTTTTGTGAAATAGAGATTAGACGGGTTCTGCCTACCCCTGCGAAATGGTAACAATTGTAACATCTTACCCAGAATCACAGGATTCAAAAGCTCAAACGGACTTGAGGGGGTTCGTTCCACTTCTTACAAAATTCTTATAAAGTCGATCGATTCCCAATGTTGTTACCAACTAAAAGGGCGGTCAATCGTTGAGTCTAAGATAAGTTCTTAACTGAGAAATTGGAAAATCTGGTGAGCAAAAGGGAAATATGCTTGCGTGTTTCTCCAAATTTCGTCAGTATAATTGAGAATAGGTATTCATTTTAACCGGTCGCAAAAGCGAAAGGTGTCATCCATGCGAAACTGGGTCATTGCTACCCTCATATCCTTATTTGGATTAGTAGGAGTCAGCAGAGCGGAATTCATCGTCATCCGCGTCATTCTCAAAGCCGATGCAGGTGGGGGGGGAGTCAACCCCGGTTTTCCCGGACCAATAGGCCCCGGAGACGATGATAGGGGCGGTCCGATTGCTCCGCCTGGTCTTGGTAATATGGGTGGGTTCCCACCGAACCCAGGCTTTGGCAACAAAGGGGGGTTTCCTCCAATCCCAGGAATTGGCAACATGGGTGGCTTTCCTCCTGCTCCGGGCTTTGGAAATAAAGGGGGGTTCCCTCCCGCACCCGGCATCGGCAATATGGGCGGTGGCATTCCCACTCCCGGACTCCCCATAGGTCCTAGCCCCCGCAGTGATGATTCTAAATCATCCGGCTCCGAACCAGAATTACTCCAAGGTTTTCCCCCCATCGGACCAGGTGTTGGCAACAGGGGTGGTGGGATTGCTCCTCCCGGATTGGGCAATATGGGAGGTGGTCCGATTGCTCCTCCTGGATTGGGTAATATGGGAGGCGGGCCGATTGCTCCCCCCGGAGTTGGTAACTTTGGCAACAGGGGAGGTGGTCCGATTGCTCCTCCCGGAGTTGGTAATATCGGTGGTGGTCCTGTCCCCCCCCCCGGTATGGGATACATTGGCGGCAATATGGGGGGACCGGTTCTGCCTCCTGGGATGGGATATATGGGCGGGCCGGGTGCAGGAAACACAGGTGTTCCCGGAACCGCTAACATGGGAGGCGGCAGCACACAACCCAAACCGTCGCTGCGACCTGATGAGGATGTGACGGTCGTTGTTGAAGTGAATCCCGATAAACGCTATACCGTGGAACAAAACATTCGGGTCGGCGGCCAACCTGTCGATGTTCGAATCATGCTTCCTACGAAGTACGGAATGACTCATTTGTTCTCGAACCAACAAATTCAATTTAATGTCGTTAAATACCCGATTCCTCGGATGGAAGCGGAAAATATCCGAAAGGCCCGCGACCCACGCACGCCAGAACAATATCTGGGTGTGATTGAAGAATATCTGGGTTTAGGATTAGTCGCTCAAGCTCGGAACCTTTTCGATATTCAAGCCAAAGCCTTGGAAAATAAGGAGGCCGTTGCCAAGATGTCGCCCCAAACGAAGGCGGCCTTGGAGGCCTATCTCAAAATCAAGGATTACATCACTCAAGATGTTTCCAAAACAACCAACGCCAAAGATTGGAAAGACAAATTAAAATTAGAAGGATACGAAATCAGCAAACACTACGCTTTGATTCACCCCGTAGGACCCGGCGATAAGGAATCGGCCAAGCGACGTTTAGCCGCTTTAGAGAAAAACTTGGAAACGGTTTACCTCTGGTTTGCTCTGCGTGGAAAAGCTCTGAATCCGATCTCAGAAAAGCTAGTGGCCGTTCAAGTGGAGAGTATTGACGATTACCGAAAACTCGCAGACGATTTCAATATCACCAACTCAACCAGCGATGGCTTCCATGCTCGACGTGAAGGGATACTCGTCTTCTCTCCGGAACGACTGGATCGTGCTACTCGAAACTTCCAGCAAATGGCAAATGAAGCGTTTAAACGTTTCACAATTGAGGATCTGCTGAAAGGCAAACAACCCAATTGGAATGATAAGAACGCTCCAAATTACTCCGAGTATGCTCGGGCATCGACCTTGGCTTTGGTGGATCAGTTGCTCACCGAAGAAGGAGAAGTGGCCGCTGCCACCTCGGAAGGGACCAAACAACTGCTCACCGAGAACGGTTTGCTTCCTAAAGGACTGCTCATTCCCGAATGGCTGATGAATGGACTGGCAGCGATCTTTGAAACTCCGAAAAGCAATTTCCCCACCCGAAGCGGAACGGTCAAAGCCCCGTTCTGGCATGGGGGGGGGGCACCTCACTGGGTCTACATGAAAGTGTGGGAAGAAACCTTCAACAAAATGAAGATTGCCCCGAATAAACAAAACCTCCTCGTTATCGATACCATCACGGATCGCTTTTTCCGAATGGGGAATGCCATTTCCGATTCCGCATCCTTGGATAGTAAGGAGATTAAAGATTATCTCCAAGAGTTAACTAGTGAAAACTACCATCTGATTACTCGCTCGTTGAGCTGGGGATTGGTGTACTATCTGGCACGGGAACGATTTGAGCAATTCGACACCTTCTTAGGCGAACTCAAACAGTTACCTCGGGATGTCGATTTGACCGATCAGGCTATTTTGTCTGCCTTCTGCCGTTCCTTCGGTGTCAAAGATTTTGATCTCGATGCACCTTCCTCCTATCGGGAAATGGAAGTGACCGCTCGCAGATGGTTAGACTTTATGAAGTCGAAGCGATCCTACGCTTCATTGATGAAAATCGACGATTTGAACCTTGATCCTCCCACAACAGGGGGGGGGACAACCCCAGGTGGCGGAATTCCCGGCGGACCGGTGGGTCCCGGTTTCCCTGGTGGACCGGTGGGACCTGGTTTCCCCGGTGGCGGTGCAACGCCTGGTTTTCCTGGGGGTGGACCTGCTCCTCCGATGCTCCCTGGCGGAATTCCCGGAGGTTTTCCGGGTGGGGGAGCACCGACTCCGCCTCGGTTCCCTGGGGGTGGTGGTATCCGTCCGCAGGATTAATCTAATTACAATTGAAATATTCTAGGATTCGGTCCCTTCGAGCTGATCGGAGGGATTTTTCATTTTATCAGCTCGCATTCCCTACTCGTTGTCAACCCTAGATGTTGTTGAATAGTTTCTAATCATTCACTGAACGACAGATTCCTTGGCCCGTGACTTGGCTAGCTAGGCCAGCTCCTCTTTGAATGGTTTCCGCTCGATCACGAATTGGGCGAATCGTGATTATTTTGCTGGAGCTGAGGTCAGCAAAATCAAGATCGTGTTTCGGAAGTCGATCAAAATCGATAGGGAATTGGTGTTCCGATGAAGCACAGTGGTTGGAAAATGAAATGTTAACCAAACGCCCCAAGTGAGTAAATCATGCTGTGAACTGGATGAATGAAATGGTTGGGCAGCACCATCGTTTTGGTCGTCCCCTTACCAATTTGGCATTCCCGAGTACAACAAAATTATTCCTAGGATGGGAATTGTGCTATAATTATGTACAGTAGGGTCAGGGATTTTCGAGACCCATTTGACTTGATGAGGACAAAATACCATGGCGCGACGAAGCGCCGAGATTTCTAAACCCATTGTTTCAAAATCAGCAGCGCACCGTGCCTCGGACCGGTTTTTAGCTGGATTAACTGATTCGCCCCGTGTAACATTTGTTTCGCACGTTCAACCCGACCCCGATAGCCTCGGAAGTATGCTGGGGCTTTCCCATTTGGTCAACACTCGGCTTCGTATCCCGACTCGAATCACTCGTGATGGTTTGATCTGTCGAGCAGAGAACCAAGAAATGGTTCGGGCTTTGGATATTGAACTGACCCCGATAGAGGGGATAACGGCCATGCCTCATGAAGCGGTGGTGATGGTCGATAGTCAACCCCACACGGGACGGCATAGTTTCAATGGTGAGCTTCCCCTTTATGCGGTGATCGATCATCATACCACTCCGGGCGATGTTCGGGGGGTGCCGTTTGTTGATCTTCGCCCGACCTTGGGGGCCACTTGCACGTTAGTCACCCGATATTTGATAGAGCAAAATGTGCCTCTTTCCCCTCGGGTGGCCACGGCCTTGTATTACGGGATCGAAACCGAAGTTTCAGGATATCCCCGTGAAGCAACCGAGGCGGATGATAGTGCTTTGCATTACCTGTTCCCCTTGGTGGATAAAACGGCGTTGGCCCGAATTCGCAACGCGAAATTGCCCCATTCTCATTTTGCCGTTCTGCTTCAAGCGTTACAGAACTCGACTCTTTATGATCGAGTGTTGATTTCTTGGATTGATAACCTATCCCAACCTGAGCAGGCCGCCCAAATTGTGGATTATCTGGTTCGTCTGGATCAGGTCGATTGGGCCTTGTGTGGTGGGATATGTAACGGAACCCTGATATTGTCGATGCGAACTTCTTTACAGGGGGTGCAAGCCGGCGATCTGCTTCGTCAGGTGGTCGGCAAATTTGGCAAAGCCGGCGGGCATGACCGTCGCGCCGGTGGGGCGATTTCTGTACAAAAACGTTCACCCAACGATTTACGCCATTTGAAAGACGAACTTAAAAAGCGTTTATTAAGTGCATTGAACATCGCCGATCAACATGGGCATCCTCTTGTTCCGATCCCAACTCTTTCTCACTAAAATTTATGAGTCAATACTCTACGAGTCCTCCTGCTCTACCAAATCGACGAACCGGAAAAGGCCGAACCCTGCTCGGAATTTGTTTGTTCTTTTCCGTGGGGCTGAACTTCCTCCTGTGTGGGGTAAGCGGTTGTACGATTTTGCCCTCGACGACTTCGTTTGATGATGAGCCGTTGACCGAAAAGTACCTCTTTGGCGAGAAGAGAGCAAGGGATAAAATTGCCGTCATCCGGATCGAAGGGCCAATCATGGAGTTGACGGCTACCTATGTGTTCAAACAGATTGAACAGGCAGCGAAAGATGAGCATGTGAAAGCGATTGTCCTGCGTGTGGATAGCCCTGGAGGAACCGTGACCGCCAGCGATGCAATTCACGAGCAATTGCTTCGTTTGCGAGATGGCAAACTCACCAAGATCAAGGCCAATCCCAAACCGATTATTGCCTCATTTGGACCCTTGGCCGCATCGGGAGGGTATTATGTCGCGATGCCGGCCCAGACTATCTTTGCGGAGCGAACAACCTTGACCGGTTCGATCGGGGTGTATGCTTCTCTTCCGAATGCCAGCGAACTTTCCGATAAAATTGGCTTCAAAATGGAGTTAATCAAAGCCGGTGGAATCAAAGCGAGTGGCTCCCCGTTTCATGAAATGACCCCTGCGGAAAGGCAACCTTGGCAAGATATGGTCGATCATTCTTATGACCTTTTTTTGAGTGTCGTAGAAGCCGGTCGCCCTAATCTCACCAAGGCCAAACTTCAACATGAAGAGATCAGCCGTAAGGAAGCCTTGCAGTACGATAATAAAGGGAATGTGCAATTGAATTGGTGGGGGCAAAAGGTCACAACAACTGTCGTGCGATACCGTGCCGATGGAGGAACCTTTACAGCAGATGAAGCGAAGAAATTCGGCCTCGTCGATCAGATTGGCACGTTAGAGGATGCGGCCACGGCAATCGCTACCCAAGTGGGGCTGACCTCCTATCAAGTGGTGGATTATCCCCGACCTTTTTCGTTCCTTCAATCCCTGTTTGGTATGAAGGTGCAAGCCCCCCCCCTTCCGGACCTGAGCAAATCGCTCACACCCCGAATTTGGTATTTGTGCCCGAGCGCCGACCTTTCCGGCATGATTGCGGCAGGATATTAGGCCAATCACTTGGCTCGGTTAGGGGTAATCGCTTCCATCTCTAGGGGCGATCACTTTCTTTGTTTAGGGTCGAATCACACCCCTTGTCTGTTTGATATTCCTCGGTGAATTTTTTCCTTCCCATTTTTTCTTTCTTGTTTATCAACCGATCCGCTGTTCAAGCTGCATGATGTTCGGATTGTGACGATTATTCTTATTATCGGTATTAGATTGTATGAAAGCGATCTCACGATTGATGGGGTTGCAGAGGCAAAATCTGTTCGCACTTTTTTCAGAGGTTCTTCTCGGAGGGTTCTGTTGCATTGATTGCGCCGAAAAAAAGGGAACTTCAAAAGTGTCCCTCAATTTTCAAGGAACTCAATGCCAGCGACCCGATTAACTCTTATCTCCCTTGAAGCTCGTGAAGTCCCCGCGGCCGGTGTTTGGTCAACGGAAACATTCGATCAATCGAATCAAATTCCCTCGAATTGGTCCAATCAGGGGCCGGCGTTTCAGATTGTTTCTCAGGCAGGGGTCACGGGGAACGCCCTCTCCACGAATGCGACGAGTCGGGATACGAGTGTTTTGTGGCAGAATCAGGCCTATTCGGCCGATACCTCGGCTCGGGTTCAACTTTTGGCAACAACCTTAGTGCCGATGCAGTTGATTGTTCGGGGGCAGAACCTCGGGACAAATCAGGCTAGTTATTATGGGGTGCAAATCACGCGGGGCTTGCAAATCGAACTTTTCAAGATGGTCAACGGGACGCGAACCACTTTGGCCAGCTTGACGAGCAAAAGTTACACTTCGGGGATTTGGATTGAGGTCACCTTGAATCCCCGAGGAGCGAATTTAGGGGTCCAGATTAAACGCTTGGACAACAATCAATTCTTAGACGCAACAGGAACATGGCAAAGTTATGAGACGACCGCGTTAACCGGAGTGGATAGCTCCATCTCCAACGGCGGACGAGTGGGCTTGATCCGAGCGGCCCGATACGCCGGCCGCGTCGATCTGGATAATTTTTCCACATTCGAGCCGATCGCTAATCTGCCGAGTCCGACCCCGCCCCCCAGTGGGGTTCCTCAGACTTTTGATGCCGTCCCGCTCAATAGCATACCCAGTTATTGGTCCAGTTGGGGGAGTGACGGGACTTCTGGTTTTGGTGCGGCACCAGCACGGGTAGGAACGAGCACGCAGGTTCTCAATTCGACCGGATCATCCGCCCGCACGGCCCGAGTTTGGGATGCGTCCGCACCCTTCACCGATGCCACGGCGACCGCCACGATTTTGCTCGATTCTTTGATCCCGATGCAAGTTTTTGTTCGGGGAAGCAATCTCAACTCGGCAACGCCCAGTTATTATGCCGTTGAGGTGACCCGTGGTTTGAATATCGCCCTTGTGAAGGTGCAGAATGGCCAGACCCAAGTTCTTGAGACTTTTTCTACGAGCAGTTACGTCAGCGGTATTTGGGCCGATGTGAGTCTCACCGCACAGGGGACGAACCTTCAAGTGCGGATTCGACGCAACGATACGGGGCAATGGCTTTCCCGCGATGGGACTTGGTTGAACTCACCCACTTCGTTGATGGACCTGCGAGATACTTCTCTGCAAGGGGCAGGCTTTGCAGGCTTAGCCCGAGTGGCACGCTATTCCGGAACGGTTTCCATAGACAGGATGACGATTCGCGATGCCAGTTGGGATGATCTGACCCCGCCAAATGTGAATCTGAGTCTTTCCCCCAATTCTTTGCCTTTAAGTGGCATCGTTACCTTTGCTGCTCAAGTGAGTGATCCTTCCGGAATTGATCGGGTGGAATTCTTGGTCGATGGGGAATTGGTTTTTCGAGATCGCGAGGCCCCCTATCAATTTTCTTTCGATACTCGGAATTTAACCAACGGCCGGCATACCTTCACGGTTCGGGTTTGGGATCGGCTCGCGAATATGGGGGAAAC
>JAOAAA010000051.1 GCA_026419115.1 Gemmataceae bacterium | reverse complement strand
CCCAACGGGAATACCCTCGTTTGTACAACCACCGCCATTCTTGAATTAGATCGTGAAAGAAAACAAGTATATAGCTTCAACGTACCGAATGGTCTAACCGCTGCTTATAAGATGCCAAATGGGAATATCGCGGCCCTGAGAAACGATAGTAAATGTGTGATCTACGATACCTCGGGTAAAGAACTTCGTTCTTGGAACTCGAATCGCGATTCTTCTTGGACCTCGGGGATCGATCTTTGCCGCAATGGGAATATCCTGATCTCTCAACCCAGTCGAAACAAAGTCGAAGAAACAACAACCGATGGGAAAAGTGTGTTGGTTTTGGATGCTCCACAGTTGACGACCGCTACCAAAACCCCTACCGGCACCTACTTGCTGGCAAGTCATTCCAATAGAAGCATTACTGAAGTGGATCGGACTGGGAAAAAGATTTGGGAACACAAAGGACCCGACCCGATCTTTCGTGCCCGAAGAAGATAATCATTCCAATAATTGAGAAAGGAAGGGATTCCATGTCACGTCCCATTTTGCTATTTACGAATTCGTTTTTGGATACTCCTCTAGAGGATTTGGCTGCCAAAGCCGAGGAGTGGGGATATGTTGGTTTTGAATTATGCTGTGCGCCGGATCATTTCGAGGTTCAACAAGCTCTCAGCGAGAAAGAGTATTGTCCCAACCGCCTTGAACTACTGGCTCGGCACGATCTCCAAGTTCCTGTGCTGAGTAACCATCGCACGAGTACCGCAATTTGTGATCCTATTGATTTTCGTCACCAAGCCTTGTTACCCGATTATGTCTGGGGCGATGGTCAACCTGAGCGCGTTCGACAACGGGCGATTGAGGAGATGATCGCGACTTTTCGGGCAGCGGAGAAACTCGGGGTGGGGGTGGTGAGTGGATTCACTGGGTCGGCCCTTTGGAGTTTCGTTGCGGGGTATCCTCGGGCCTCTTCCGAAACCATTAGCGCAGGCCTAAAACATTTTGCTCAACTCTGGAACCCCATTCTTGATGTCGCGCGGGATACGGGAGTAAAATTTGCCTTCGAGGTGCATCCCGGTCAAATGGCATTCGACATTTACTCTGCCGAGGCGGTTCTTGATGCGATTCATGGTCGCCCCGAATTTGGTTTCACTTTCCATCCCAGCCATTTCCATTGGCAAGGGATTGATCCGGTCGAATTTTTATACCGTTTCCCCGATCGCATTTTTCATGTCCATCTTAAGGATTGTATGTTGACTTTGAATGGTCGGAACGGCCTTCTCAATGGTTATCTTCCCGTGAATGATCCCCGTCGTGGTTTTCAGTATCGGACTTTGGGAAGAGGAGGGATTGCTTGGGAGGAGATCATCCGCGCCTTGAATTATATTGGATATTCCGGTCCCATGGCGGTGGATTGGTCCGATCCGATTATGGATCGAGAAACGGGTTGTCGTGAAGCCTGTGAGTTTATCAAAAGGCTCGATTTTGAACCCAGCTCGAAACAGAATAGTGCCTTTCGTTAAGCCCGTTGATTGGAATCAAAAACAAGGGGTCGCAACACGAAATAAATCAGCGAGAGTATCCCAAGCAAAAACGTGAATAGGACGAACATTATCAATAGGAACCAAACCAAGCGATTCCCCTTCCGTTTATTCGATCCCAGAGCATTTTGACCTTGGGGAAACGTTCTGTTACTTGAGGTCGGTTGTGAAGTCTCCGCGGTGTCCTCACTTCCAAGGTCTCCCCAAGGGTCTACCATCGGCGTAGGGAGATAGACCTCGTTGGGAACGACTAACTCAACGTCAGAGCTTATGACAGAAATGGCAGGTGGAATCGTCATCCATTGTCCTTGATGACTACCAAAGGGAAGTAGTGCGAGGGCGACCTCTTCGGCGGATTGTTGACGATCCGCAGGTTTTTTTTCCATCATTTTCCGAAGGATACCAATAATCTCGGGGGCCAACTCGGGACGGAGTTTTTCAATCGGAACCGGCGGCATGGAAGAATGTCGAACCAACTTTTCCATAACCGTGCCCCCCGGAAAGGGAACTTGCCCCGACAGGATGTAGTAGAAGGTACAGCCCAGTGAATAAATATCCGAGCGATGATCAACTTCACGATGATTGCGAGCTTGTTCGGGTGAAAGATAATCCGGAGTGCCCATCACCGTGTTTTGCCCATGAGCGGTCGAGTCTCCACTTACCTCCCCTTCTTTAACGGTTGCTAACGCTAAACCAAAATCGAGTATCTTGACTTGGGCATGAGGTTCCGTTGTGCCTTCTTTGGCTACCAATAGATTCGCAGGCTTAATATCACGATGAACAATCCCTCGTTTATGGGCATAATCGAGGCCCAAAGCGGCTTGACGAATGTACTCGCAAGCCTGAGAGATGGGTAAGGGGCCATTCGTTTTCACCAATGTGGAGAGGTTCGCTCCATCAACAAATTCCAACACAATAAAGGTGCGTCCATTCAGTGTATTCGCATCATAGGCCGCCACGATATTGGGATGAGTCAGCCGACCGATAGCCCGCATTTCTTTCTCGAACAGAGAACGGGCTTTGGGTGTTTTCACCATTTCGGGGGACAAGACCTTCAGGGCCACGATTCGCCCCATAGCCCGATGTTCGGCTTTATAAACTCGTCCCATGCCTCCCCGACCAATCTCATCGAGGATGTAGTATTGACCTAAAATAAACCCATCGTGGCGACCTGCCAGAAGTCGTTCTGCTTGAAACCGAGTCAGTTTTCCATCTTGGACAAGTTGTCGGGCCACGATTTTAGAGCGATCGGTTGGAGGAACTCGTTTCAGCGCCTCCTTCAGTTCTTCTTCAGAGAGTAACCCGCTTGCCAAAATGGTTTGCAGAAAAGCCTCTTTCTCGGGTCTCGGTGTCGGTTTCGGCATCGTAGTTCTAAACAAAACCTTTCAAATCACGCTTGTTAATCATTATGGGAACGAACTTATGGCGATGCCAACCTCGTTCAAGGTTTTTTCGATGCTTTTGGTTGAGGTAGTTTGTTTCTCATTCCGTGAAAAACTCAACTTCTTGGTTATGTGGAATCCCATTGATGAAAGCGGAGAACGGGTGAACAATGAGGCGAAAGCTCAATGAGTTCAAATGGACTGTGTTCCACCGTAAACTTCGGGTCCTCATATGCTCTTTGTAGTCGGTACTCCTCACGGCACGGAACAAATATCGTTCACCACGCCATATCCATAAATCAGGGGTATCGGGTGCAATGCGAATATCAGTTGCTAAACGATAAGCAAAGACGAGTAACGCGATGGATGAAGGACCGAATTTCACTTGCCAGCGCTCGAGTGATTCGATGTTGGTTCTATCGACCCAATTTTGCCAAGTGAAGTTTTTTCTCGCTCCTTGACCCGTCGGGTATTTTCGACCTTTGATGTCAATTAGAAGTTGCGATCCATACGGAGTACTGACCACAAAATCCAGTGATTTGATGGGTTCATCATCGAAGTGAGTTCGGCGAGTTTCATCGGTGGCAAGGTAACCCCACCTTCGATCGCGAAGATAGGCTTCAAAAGCCGCTTCGTAGGGGTTGTCTCTTTTCATGGGGGTTGGTTCGATTCTTGATTATCCCTCATTGTAGTTGTATTCCAGAGTGTGTTGTCTTTATTACCAGAAATACAATCATTTAACCTATGTTAAAATATCGAATCATCTCGGGAACGATCCTTGCCTTATTGGGGCTTGCACTCTTCTGGGAAGAACAATGGGGTTGGAATCGATATCCTCTGATGCTGCTCGTGGTGATTCTTTTGGGTTTTCTAGCCAGTCGAGAATATCTCCAGCTATTACCCGAAAACGAACGCCCCGTGAAAGGGTTTCTGATTCTGGGGGTGAGCTTCTCTCTTGGTTCTGCATGGATCGCGAACCTCACCGAATGGGGTACGAGTTTTCACTGCGCGATGGTAGTCTTCGTCATCACGGGTATTTCCGGATTTTTATGGGAGATGTCACGCTATCAACCGGAGGTACGCTCTGGCCCTAGGGTGGCTTATCTCCAATTGGGGGTGTTTTATTTGGGGATGATGCCTTCCTTTCTTGGGATGGTTCGATTTCTCCCTTATGATATCGATACAGGCTATCCGACCCGTTCCGCTTTCGCTTTGTTGATGGTTGTGTTTGTTCCCAAGTGTGGTGATATTGGCGCCTATTTTACGGGCAAATTTCTCACGGGACATGTTCTGGGGCGAACCCTATTCACTCCGAAACTTAGCCCCAAGAAAACGTGGCAGGGTTTTGTAGGGGGATTGCTTTCCTCGATTCTCGTTGCGGTTCTGATCAACTCTTGGGGAGGTGTTTTTCATTGCCCTTATGCCCCTTGGCTTTTCGGTTTGACCGTGGGTCTGGCAGGAGTTTTTGGCGATTTAGCGGAATCGATGCTCAAGAGAGATTCTGGCGTGAAAGATGCCGCTCAATCGATTCCGGGTTTTGGCGGTGTGCTAGATGTGATTGATAGCCTTATTTTTGCGGCTCCCGTTGCGTATTGTTGGTTTAGTCTTGTTCATTAATCGATCCAGAACAACGGCTGAGCAACAATAAGCAATCACAACGACTGAGTAACAAGCCTTTTTTCGCCTCTTTTCTGAGCATTTATAACGGCTGTATACTGATTAGAAGAACGTAATCTCAGGGAGTCTGTAGAAGTGCTTAAAAGAATCCTCATCTTAAGTCTCGTTGCCTGTAGTTGGTTATCGATCCAATCACCTGCCGAGGAGATCAATCCCACGGCAAAAGAACGCTTGGGAAAAAATCTCGACATCCTTCAGAAAGCAACCAAGGTCGAAGCCTTCCGAGTCGATACCAAACTTTCGGATGATCCCAAAAATGCTAAGGAAACTATTGCAGGCTATACCATCCTTTCCAAAGGCAAAGAACAAGGCAAGGAATACGCTGCCAAATTGACAAAGGTCTTCACGAAGGGGGAAGTGTATACCGGTTCGCAAGCACGCTGTTTTCTTCCGGGAGTGGGGCTACGAGTTTGGAAAGATAAGGAATATGTCGATATTGCGATTTGTTTTGAATGTACCAACTTCGTCATGATGGGGTCCGATGGCACAAGGTCAAACGGAGCTTTTGGTGGTGCAGGACATGCCCCGATGTTGGAAGTAGTCAAAATTGCATTTCCCGATGATAAAGAGATTCAAGCTCTTCAAGTACCGAAAAAATGACGGCAAACCATCGAGGTGGCTTAATTCTTTGTGGGGGTCGCTCGCAACGACTGGGCACCTCAAAAGCATGGCTTGAATTTGCGGGGCTTCCGTTGCTCTCGCGTGTAGCGCGGACTCTTTATCCTTTGGTGGAAGAATTACGGGTCATCGGTGCGCCCGAATTAAGCTATCCCCCGCTACCAGATGGTGCAATCCTTCAGAGAGATCCCCTTCCTTATTGTGGGCCTACACCTGCGGTGATTCGGGGACTACAGAGCTTTTCTCAAAAGATTCATGCCGTTTTTGTTTGCTCCTGCGACTTACCGTTTTTGAATTCAAGTTGTGTTGAGTACCTTTTCGATCTCTCGAAGGGGGAGCAAATTTTTATCCCAACATGGAAAGGACGGTTGCATCCTCTGCATGCTGTGTATCCCTCGCGTTTAGCGCAGGGGGTCGATGGGAAATCGTGGGAGAATCGTCGCTTGCTTGATTGGATCGAATCTTTGCAATACCAAATCATCCCTGAGGAAAACTGGGAAAAGTTCGACCCGCATGGTTGGAGTCTAACAAATATCAACACACCACAAGACTACCAGTTAGCATTGCAACGGAGTCACTCGACACATTCAAATACACGTTGAAATAAGCAACACCACCCACCGCTTCAAGGAATTTTTTCTTCATAGAGCTTAATGCTTTTCTCTACATTTATGGGGTCCTTCATATAAAATTCTTTATAGCCCTTTTCTGAATGGACCTACCCTTGGGATTTTCTATGTCACGTTGGTATTTCATTATTTCTGTTTGTCTCCTCAGTGCAGGATTACCGCTTCAAGCCGAAGAACGTGATCCTCTCTCTCAAATTAGGAAAGACCTTGAATATCTCGCATCGGAAGAGTGTGAAGGAAGAGGTTTGAAAACAAAGGGGATCGAAAAAGCGGCCGAGTACATTGCCAAAGAGTTTGAAAAAGCGGGGCTGAAACCTGCCAATCCCAATGGATCGTACTTTCAGGAATTTCCAGTGAAACTGACTTTTCTGCTCGATGGTCCGCACGAGTTTTCGGTTAAAATTGGTTCCCAAGATAAGCCTGTCGAGAAAAAAGGTGAGCATAACAAGCAATTCCGTGTTGCAGGACTGTCAGGGAATGCCTCTTTTGAAGGTGATCTTGTTTTCGCTGGCTATGGAATCTCCGATGCCAAGAAGTACGATGATTACGCAAATATAGATGTTAAAGGAAAGGCAGTGATCATCCTCCGAAAAGCTCCCCGCTCGGGTGCCAAGAAGGATACGGCGATTTTTACGCCCGAAGAAGCTCAAAGATACTCTTCGTTAACCGCTAAGATTGAAACGGCAATTAAGAAAGGTGCAGGGGCAGTCGTATTTCTAAATCATGCTGATGAATCGCAAGAGGACCTTTTGCCTTCCTTTGATTATGCCACGGGTGACGGCAGCCAAAAGATTCCAATTTTTTTCGCAAAACGCAGTTTTGTCGAGAGCTTTCTGCCGGAAAAAATCAAGGATTTAGAATCGAAGATTGATAAAGAAGGTAAACCTTCCAGCATGGTGGTGAAGGATTGCAAAGTCAAACTGCAAGCTAGTGTCCAAGCGAAAGAAATCAAGGCCAAAAATGTGGTGGGTTACCTAGAGGGAGCAGGAGATTTTGCAAAAGAGTCGATTGTATTTGGCGCTCACTACGATCACTTGGGACGAGGTGAAGCAGGTTCTCGGGTACCGAATAGCACGGATATTCATCATGGTGCCGATGATAATGCATCGGGAACTTCCGGCCTGATCGAACTGGCTCGTCGGTATGGAGAACAAAAAAATCGAAAAGGTCGCCGGTTGATCTTTATTGCTTTTTCGGGAGAAGAGAAGGGCCTACTCGGTTCAAAATACTACGCCAAAAATCCGATTTTCCCCATCAAGGATACCGTTGCCATGCTCAACATGGATATGATTGGCCGAGTGCGAGAAGATTCTGACACGAAAAAGGATGTTCTCGAAGTAGGGGGTGTGGGATCGGCCAAGAATTTTGAACAACTTCTCGATGAAGCGAACAAAAAATTTGACTTCAAACTAAGCAAAACCAAATCCGGAACCGGTCCGAGTGACCATACTTCGTTTTATCTGGAAGGTGTGCCTGTGTACTTCTTTTTCTCCAAGATGCACTCCGAATATCACACTCCACGCGATACCGCCGATACGATCAACGTCAAAGGTATACTCAAAGTGGTGAATTTGGTCGATCATTTGGCTACTCAAATATCCTCTGCAAAAGAGCGACCAGAGTATGTCAAGGGAATGGGGAGCAGCCTGAATTTGGGCGGAGCAGGTGGTGGCCCTAAACTCGGTGTGATGCCCGGTTACGACGATTCCAACACCAAAGGCATGCCTGTTGATGGTGTGGTTTCCGGCGGTGCCGCAGAGAAAGCCGGAGTCAAGTCGGGTGATTTTATCATCGGGATTGCCGGAACCCCTGTGAAAAATGTACAAGACTATATGAAGGCAATGTCCTCTCAAAAGAAAGGTGAGGAAATCGAAATCGAGATCGAACGCAACGGAAAAAAAATGAAACTCAAGGTCACCCCCCAATAAATCAGCAATTTATTGTTGTCATTATTATGACAAGGATTTGAAACAAGCCCTCTCTCGTGATTCAAACAAGAGCCTTCCTATGCGACCATTTTATTCCTACTCCCGACGTGACTTTCTTCGATTCAGTGCCAATGGATTTGGTCTTGCGGCCCTTTCGGGATTGTTGCAGGACCCCGTCTATGGGGTAGAATCAAAGGATTCGTCCGCGAAGAAAACACATCATCCCGCGAAAGCCAAATCGGTCATTTTCCTTTACATGGATGGCGGTCCCTCTGCGATGGATACCTTTGACCCAAAGCCGAGATTGGATAAGGAGCATGGCCAACCGATCAAGATGAAAGTTGAGCCAACACAATTCAATAATGTGGGGAGTGTGATGAAATCGCCATGGAAATTCAAAAACTATGGTGAAAGTGGCATTCCTGTCTCAGAGTTATTCCCTCATATTGCAGAATGTGTAGATGATTTAGCAATCGTTAGATCGATGGTATCTAATTTTTCGGAACATACGAATGCCAACTATTTTCTCCACTCGGGGCATGGTCAGCAAGGTCGGCCGAGTATGGGGGCATGGACCGTCTACGGTTTAGGGAGTGAATCCAAAGATTTGCCAGGGTTCGTTGTTCTTGGAAACGGGATGATCCCTCCGGGTGGACGTGATTGTTGGGGGGCCGGATTCCTACCTGCGAATTATCAAGGCTCGTTATTTCTTCAGGGGAATGAGCCTCTCGCGGACCTCAAACCTAAAGAGAGTTCACCCCGAATTCAGGCTCAAAAGCTCGATCTCATTCGTCAATTCGATACGCTTCAGAAGGGAAATGCCGCCATCGATGCTGCGATTCAGAATTATGAATTGGCTGCAAGGATGCAGACGGCCGTTCCGGAGTTGACTGATTTTTCTAAAGAAAGTGCTGCCACTTTGAAACTCTACGGGATCGACCAGAAAAAGACCGAGGTCTATGGACGGCAATGTTTGCTGGCACGGCGTTTAGTGGAACGTGGTGTGAGATTTGTCGAATTGCTCTGTCAGAATTTGGGTCACGATCGTTGGGACCAGCACTCGAATTTGAAAGCAGGGCACGAAGATAATGCTCGGGCAGTTGATCAGCCGATAGCCGGACTTTTAAAAGATTTGAAAGCCCGAGGGATGCTTAAGGATACACTCGTCATTTGGGGGGGGGAATTTGGGCGAACCCCTATGGCCCAAGGTTCGAACGGTAGAGATCATAACCCTTTTGGATTCACCATGTGGCTCGCAGGAGGGGGCATCAAAGGGGGGACCATTTATGGTGAAACCGATGAATATGGCTATCATGCGATCAAGGATAAAGTTCAAATCCACGATTTGCATGCAACCATGCTCCATCTTCTTGGCCTTGATCACAAGAGAACCACTTTTCGTTTTGGCGGTCGAGACATGAGATTGACCGACGTCCACGGTGAACTCATTCAAGGTATCTTGGCTTAGTCAACGAAATCTTACTCCAAAATTTGTAATCTATTTAGAACCTCTGTAGTATAGGTTAGCATGCTGCTCGTAGCCGATGAATTCACGGCGTCCATCTGTCGGATAAATAGGCGGTGATTCTCGACAGGTGAGCATCCTGCTCGCAGGTGATGATTTCACGGCCTGTAAATTCTAATAGTCCAAGCCTTAAAATCGGAAAGACATTTGAATAAAGGTCATTATGACGGAATCTAATGATTGGCAATTGTTGACAAGAGGACCCTTGTTTGAAGCGGTACAGGCCTTGCAGTTATTCAAAGATTCCAAAACCTTTCCGGATATGATTCCGAATGGTTTTGATCTCTCGGATCGTGCCAAAGTCGAGCAAGTGTTAAAGGAATTTATCGAAATTGCTCGGGGGTATTTTCTTATTCCCGTGAATCGATTTCAAAACGCACTGAATAAATTAGTTGATTCCCAAGAACCTTTAACTGTGGAACGCTTGAAGCAAGTTCGCGGGCTGGGTCAAAGTGTGATTGATTTCCGAAGTCACTTAAGTGATTTAGTCTATCGTTACTTTAGAACCCGACCGGAAACCCCCGTGGAGATCGGTTTTCCTCGGGATTTATCTTGTAGTATGGAAGCCTACATCGATCGAGTTTGGACGATCGTCAAAAGGGATAGTCGCAATCTTCCACAGGAGATGTTTAACGGAACCTTGATCAAACTGGACTATCCCTATGTGGTGGCCGGGGGACGCTTTGATGAGGTGTACTATTGGGATGGTTACTTCACGGGAATTGGTTTAGTCTTATCCGGAGGGTTTGATCTATTTGAGTGCATGGTCAAAAACTATGCCACCTTTATTCATCGTCATGGGTTCATCCCGAATGGGACCCGTCGATATTACAATACTCGCTCACAACCTCCGTTTTTTTATTGCATGGTCGAGATGCTTGCTCAAACTAAGGGGCAAAATTATGTGAAAAAGCCTCATCTGGAGATTGATGGTCAGAAAGTCAGCTACGTTGAGATGATTGAGAAAGAGTATCGATTTTGGATGGGGGAATCGAAGTATGGACGAGATCGCACGGTGGATCTGGAAGAGGGTGGAGTATTAAATCGATATTGGGATCATTATTGGGATGATGAACTCAGACCTCCCGTTCAACCTCGGCCCGAATCGTATCATGAGGATATTGGGCACTATGCCGACACTCAAGAGGGGACGGATGCCACAACCTTTTTCCGGCATATTCGTGCTGCTGCCGAGTCGGGATGGGATTTTTCCAGCCGATGGTTCCGTCCCGATACTGTAGGTTGGGATGGAGGAATTCGTCGGGGAATCGCAACGATTCGGACTACCGATATTCTTCCGGTCGATCTGAATGCGCTTCTTTATGGGATCGAGAAAAAATTGTACCATTGGACGGGCGAAACCCGATTTCAAATTGCAGCCAATCGACGAAAACAAGCGATTCTCAAATACTTTTGGAATGAGGAATTAGGCTGGTTTTTTGATTATTGCCTTTCCGAGGGTCAAACCGACGTTTGGAGCTTGGCTGGGGCATTTCCCCTGTTCACGGAAATGTTGGATCCAGAGCAAGATCGAGTGGTGATTCATCACCTCGTAAGAAACATTCAGGAGAAATTTATCCGCCCTGGTGGAGTGGTGACAACCTTACTTGAAACAGGTGAACAATGGGATTATCCCAACGGCTGGGCACCGCTCCAATGGGTAGTTATTAAAGGATTACTCAACTACGATGAACGGGAATTGGCCCTCGAAATCGCAAAAAGATTCATAAAGTGTGTGGGCCGAACATATACCAAAGATGGCCTGATTATGGAGAAATATAATGTTTGTGAACCCGAAGTTTTAGCAGGTGGGGGAGAGTACGACGTTCAACCCGGATTTAGTTGGTCTAAGGGAGTTGTCAAAGCACTGATGGTTGAATTCCGCCGAGAACTAGAGCAAGATGCAGAAGTCAGAAAATATCTTGCTTAAAAATTTCTATCTCGAATCGACCATTCTAAGACCAAGTGACGGGGTCTGTCTCGGCTTGGCTTGCTCGAGCTTCGATTTCGGGGAATATCCCTGCCAATCGCTGGGCAAGTTGCACCATAGCGAATCTTTCGGTGGCATAATGACCAGGAAGAACGAGATGAACCCCTTGAGATTGTGCTAATAAATAATCGTGAAAACGCATTTCACCAGTGATGAAACAGTCTACTTTTTTTCTTATGGCATCTGAAAGATACTCGCCGGCTGCCCCACACGCTAAAGCAATCGTCTTAATTTTAGAATTCGCATCGCCGATGAGTTGAACAGGGCCACATTCTAATTTCACTCTCAGGAGCTTACCGATCTCTCGTAGGGTCAGCTCGGTCTTTAAGTGCCCGAGACGACCTTGACCTTGATTGCTAGCCAATGAGCGTAATGGATAAACATCAAACGCCGGTTCTTCGTAAGAATGGGAAGATCGCATGGCTTGGATCACATTGGACAACTGTGACTCTGGGCAAACCACTTCCAGACGTTCTTCTGCGACTTCTTCTCGTTGACCGATCTTCCCAATGGTGGGATTAGTATTATCCGTTGGGAAGAAGGTCCCCGTCCCACTCACCCGATAGCTACATTCTCGATACTCACCGATATTTCCTGCACCAGCAGCAAACATGGCGTTCAAAACCTTATCCCGATCCGAAATCGGCACAAAAACCACAACCTTAAATGAACTTTCTTGAGGGCGAACTCGCAGTGGTTTGCGATCTTGCAAA
Organism: Gemmataceae bacterium; assembly: GCA_026419115.1. Taxonomy (GTDB): domain Bacteria; phylum Planctomycetota; class Planctomycetia; order Gemmatales; family Gemmataceae; genus SKW135. Next base: position 13,867 of record JAOAAA010000051.1, on the reverse strand, counting down.
TCGAGCAAATCGGCAAGGGAGTCGTTTATTCCACCTTTGGCATCATCGAAAGCCGTGTGAGCGGAATACACGGAAATACCCGCCTTTGCCAAGGGCCAAAGCAATCGACCCTCAGTGCTGGAATCAGAAAATTTCTTCGTTCCCTTGAATAGGATTGGGTGATGAGTCACAATCAAGCTGACTTGCTGAGCGATTGCTTCCGCCACGACCTCTGGGGTAACCGTTAAACAGGTGAGAATCTTGGAAACCGGCGTAGATGATTCACCGAGTAGTAAACCCACATTATCCCACTCAGCGGCCTGCTGCAGGGGAGCAATACTTTCAAGATAGTCAACAATCTGCTTTATCGTTTTCAAATCATCACCTTTGAATGAAACCACGGACGAACTACAAGACTTACCGAATTCATCAATCAATACTAGTTGTATTTAGCTGAGAAATACAACCGAACATCCTAAACTCAGAAATACAATTTACCAAGTTGGTCGATTGGATGATAACCAAACTGGATTATGCATTCATTCATTTTTGTAAATCTTTATCTCTGAGATCACCCACAAACATATGTCCGGGTTTATGGGTGATTGCAAACGGGATTTTGGCTTGCATAAGTGCCGCTTGCGGAGTCACTCCACATGCCCAAAAAACGGGTAATTCTCCTTCATGTATCGTGACGGCATCTCCAAAATCAGGCTTGTTTATGTCGGAGATACCGATTGTTTCCGGTGCTCCAAAATGAATCGGGGTCCCATGAGCTTTATCAAAATGGGAACATATTTCGATGGCTTTAACAATTTGAGACGGTTTCAAAGGTCGCATCGAAACAACGAGGGGACCCCCGAATACCCCTGCTTTTTGGCAGGGAATGTGTGTTTTGTACATCGGAACATTTACGCCTTGTTCGATATGTCGAACAGGAATGTTTGATTCGATGAGTGCATTCTCGAAACTAAAGGAGCAACCAATCAAAAAAGAAACCAGATCGTTTCTCCAATAATGGGTTATCTTCCTAGGTTCATCGATAAGGATACCATTTTCCCAAACACGGTAACAGGGCAAATCCGTTCTTATATCCGATCCTTTCGCGAGATTTTGGGTCTCCCATTCACCTGCTTCCGTAACCTCTAAAATGGGGCAGGGCTTGGGATTACGAAGGCAAAATAATAGAAAATCGAAAGCAAATTCTTTAGGGAGAACGACTAAATTGGCTTGAATGTAACCAAGAGCAAGGCCTGCTGTCGGCGAGGAGAATTCGCCTCGCCGGCAGGCTTCACGAACGGATTTTCCATCGGGGTACGCCACAGCGGTAGCAGTCATAATGTTTCCCATTGAATAATTATGTGCTGATCCCAATCGAGAAGCACGTTTTCTTTGGGTGAGTTTGCTTCTTTTATCAACCACGAGGCTAAAGGAACAACCACTTCACTCTCAATGGTGCGTTGTAATGGTCTAGCGCCATAGCGTGGGTCAAAACCCGTTTGGGCTAGGTGTTTGACCAATCGATCAATAAACCCGAGTTTCAACCCAACATCTAAGAAGGGTAATGAGGTGATTTTTTGTCCTCCAAAAGATTGGGGTTTGGCCATACTCAATTGCGTTAGGAGGTTTAATGTGACACACGCTCTACTAAACGAGTAGCTTCTTTCAATTGATTTTACTCAATTTTTATTGCAGGGGAGACTAACCCACGGGCACTGCATCCAGAATGTTGTTCCAATTTCGGCTGGGTCGATTTTTCCAATTCCCCTTATGATAGGCATAACCAACAATCAAGGGAACGGCCAGAGTGGCTTCGCTGTAGACCATTTGTTCGTAGGCGAGATCCACTTTACCCCAGCTCGAGGCTTCCTTGAGAGTACTTCCCGAAAGGGCACCATCGCGACTGTCTGCTACAGTGATTTGAATGGCGTATTTGTGCATGTCGGCCTCGTGACCTAAGATATCGGCGGCGACGACAATATCTTGGGCGAAGTTTTTAGGAACCCCCCCCCCGATCATAAACAAGCCTGTTGTTGGGTTCTGGATTTTCAAACGGGTCAACTCATAAAAATCCTTGCCGCTATCAATGGCCACCTTAGGCCCGTCTCCACGAGAATGCAGGTGAGCTACCAAGCCAAAGCCTGCGGAGCAATCACTGAAGGCAGGCACAAAGATAGGCACGCCCGATTTATAGGCTTCGTAAACGATGCTATCAGAAGTTTTGCTTCCTTTCTCTTGCAGGTAGGCACCCATTTCACGAATGAATTCCCGAGAAGAGTAGGGGCGTGGTTCCAAAGAATCGGTTATCTCACGCATCACATCATCACAGACTCGCAGTTCCTCTTCGTCAATTAAGGTATCGTAAATTCGGTCGATCATTAATTCCCGAAGCTCGGCATCGAACATCCCGCTCCGGAGCTTTTCTTCCCCGATGTAGTGCTTAAACCCTAATGCCTCGAAGAAGTCCTGATCCACAATGTTCGCACCGGTGCTCACAATTGCATCGACCATGTTGCAGCGAATCATATCGACAAAGACTTTTTTCAAGCCTGCCGAAATCAACGAACCTGCCAAACAGAGAATGATCCCACAGGAACGATCCCTTACCATCATGTCGGTAATTTCTGCCGCACGGGCTAAATCGCGGGCAGAAAAGGCCATTTTGCTCATCGCTTCCACAATAGGGACAACGTTATGTTGAGTGATGTCGTAATGTTCAATGGGGGTCGTTAAGAGTTCGCTCTTGGTCATGGTCGAATACTCAGTTTCATAGAAGGTAGCGTAGGTCCGGAAAAATACAAAAGGCCACCCAGACTTGCTACGGTGAAAGGGACAAGCCCAATACCGCCATCACAAGTCGGGGTGGCCTCTGAGTGATATTGTTGCAAGAATCGACAAAAGGTCAAGGGGAGTTGATCCTCTACTGAGCAGTTATTGGGTTTGATGGATTCCGAAGAGATGTTTCTGGCGAAGGCAAATAGAAAAGCCTAACTATTGAGCAGTCATTAGGTTTTGATGGATTCCGAGAGAATTGACTTCGGGAAAATTGCCCTACAGGTTCATCAGTTCCGGTAAGAACAGGGGTTCCTTCAAATCTTCATACTAAGAGAGTTTCCCCACCGGTTCTTTTGCATAGCATATGCCTTACCCTTATTTCACCCTTGGAGAATAACCCCGTGAATCCAATTTCTCGTCGACAACTTCTCAAAACGACTACTGCAACCTTGGCAGCGACCATCATTCCCAGTGCTGTCCCTAATGCTGTCAGTTTTGCCCAAGAAAAGGACAAGCTCTTCAAGCTCGATCCCTTGCCATATAAGTTCGATGCTCTGGAACCTCACATTGATGCCAAAACGATGGAAATTCATCATGGAAAGCATCATCAAGCCTATGTCGATAATCTGAACAAACAACTGGTTGGAACCGCATGGGCGGGGTTACCAGTTGAAAGCATCATTAAAGAACTCGACAAAATTCCAGAAGGGAAACGGGCTGCCGTCCGCAATAATGGTGGGGGACATTATAACCACACCCTCTTTTGGCAGATGATGGCTCCTCCTGGAACAAAACCAGAAGGGGATTTACTCAAAGCAATCGAAGCCTCTTTTAAGGATGTCGAGAGCATGCTCAAAGCACTGAAAGAGGCCTCTTTAGCACGTTTTGGCTCGGGTTGGGGCTGGGTCGTTTTGAAAGATGGTAAGCTCGCGATTGTCAGCACTCCCAATCAAGATAATCCCCTCATGGAGAAGGGGGGGGGAATCCCTATTCTTGGCGTTGATGTTTGGGAACATGCCTACTACCTGAAATATCAGAATAAACGAGCAGACTATCTCGATGCCTTTTTTAAGGTGATTAATTGGAAGTTCGTGGCCGAACTCTTTGAAAAAGCCAAGAAGGCATAATCCTATTTGGCTAATCGTCAATCCCCTTACTATCATAAAGTGCAACCTGAAACACCGATTCACTGGATCGGTGTTCTTATTTGAAATTTTGTCATTGAATGATTAATAACGGAGAAACAACCATGTCCAAACGTGAAGCAGCCGTGACCTTCAAAGGAAACCCAATGACCTTAGTCGGTCCCGCTCTGAAGCCTGGTGATAAAGCACCCGATTTTACCACGGTAACTGGCCCTACCACTGCCGTGAGCTTTTCTGACACCCCGAAAAAGGCTCGTCTTTTTTCGGTGGTTCCTTCACTGGATACCGGAGTCTGTTCCACTCAAACTAAGAAATTCGATGAAGCCCTTCTGGCCTTTGGTGATAAAGTCGCCAGCTATACGGTGAGCCTCGATTTGCCTTTTGCTCAGAAACGTTTTTGTACCGAAGCCGGTACCAAGGTCTTCCAAACCCTTTCCGATGTGCATAATCATTCTTTCGGAAAAAATTGGGGTGTTTTGATGGAAGGGCTTTTGCTGCCTTTGTTGGCCCGTTCGGTTTTTGTCGTGGATAAAGATGATAAAATCACCTATGTGGAATATGTTTCGGAAGTAACCAACGAACCCAACTACGACAAAGCATTGGAAGCTCTCAAAGCCATTGCTTAATCTGGAATTTTGTGGATTTGGTTCCATATACCATTCTCATGGCAAAAGAACCTCCCAACCACCCTTCTAAGAGCCCCGCTTCGAGTGAATCGAATCAATCGAAGTCAGCGAATCCGAGTAATCGGCTTTTTTCTTTTTTGCTCGGCCTGATCTTAGGCATGCTCTTTTTTTGCTCGGGACTGGGGTTCAGTAGTATCGTTTGGTTAGAGAAACGATCCTTAGAGAGGGAATCTCTCGCTGCTCAACAAAAATGGCAGGAAGAAAAATCAGAGTTACTAAACAAGATTCAATTAATGGAAGAATCCGAAAGGCAACGCCTTGCTCTGGAGGAAAAGAAAAAGGCAGAGACTCTCCGCGATCGAAATCTCAAACGAATTGCCAAGGCTTTTATCGATTGGGAAGAGGTCAATGGCGATTATCCAAATCATAGTTTTGATGCCGCAGGGAAGCCTCTTTTATCTTGGCGGGTCCAGATTCTTCCTTGGTTAGGATTGGAGGAATTGTTCGATCAATTTCAACTCAACGAGCCTTGGGATAGCCCAAAGAACAAAGCCCTCCTAGCGAAAATGCCCGAGGTCTATGCTCTCGATGGGGATGCTGAGAAAGCCCAAGGAATGACCCACTATCGTTGTTTTTCTCACTCGGGGGCTTTGCTAGCACCACGGTATGCCAATGCGATCAAGGTCAGTGGCATGCCCCCTGTGAATCCGAAAAAAAAATCGCTCAACCCGATCCCGAAAACGATCCTCTCTTCAAAACAAGTCACCGATGGAATCGCAAATACCATTTTGTGTATCGAGGCATCGGAACCCGTCGAATGGACCAAACCCGATGAATTCCTTTTCCCGTTAAAAGGGAAGTGCCCCCCCTTAGGAATCGAACTCAATGAGCCTATTCGATTAATCTCACTTGATGGAAAAATCCATCTCTTACCCAGAGAAACTCCCGAAGCATTTATTCGAGCTTGGTCCACGGTTGCGGGTAATGAAAAAGTGAATTGGCCGTGACAAACGCGGAAGGCGCAACCTGTGAACTCAGCATTAGGGGATGCCATAACGATCTCCGGCGGCGAAATAAATACACTTCCTTAGCTCAGAATCCGTTCTACACACTGTCCCAACGCGCTCTACACTAGCTTAAGCTAACCCCATTGGGTTGACCTCACCAAGTTACTCGATCTTCTTGAGAAGGAGTGCAGTCTATGAAGTTCTCACGTTATGTCTTATTGGGTATGACAGCCATGGTTGCTGGACTACTTTGGTTCTCGCATTCAGAAGCAGCTGCCCCCGCCATCTCCGATGATGCCTTTAAATCATTATTAAATGATGATGTTAAAGCAGTGAACAAGGCTTTGGATGCCCTCAATGCCGATGCCAAAGCTGCCAGTAAGAAAGGTGCCGATCGCGCGGTTGTTTCCTCGGCAATGACGATTGCGTTTGCCGCGCAAGCCAAAATCACAGGGGGGGCCGATGATGCCAAGTTTGCAACCATTCGGGATGCTGCCATCAAAGTAGCCAGTGCAACCAAGAAGAAAGATTTTAAGAGCGCCACGGAAGCGGCCAAAAATCTGGATTACGGCGTCAAACCCGATCCCAAAGCCGATACAAAACCTGTGAAATTGGTTGATGCCCTCGGAAAAGATGGCTTAACTGTAGATGAGACCATGCAACAATTCAAGAAACCAGTCGGTTTTGGGGTCGGTGCAGAAGAGGAAATCAAAGCGAACTCGAAGAAGCTCGTAGCTGATCCCACTCGGGCTACTGCAATTGCGACCCGAGTTCTTGCTCTTGCTGAATACAGCAAAGTTCACAATGATGGAAAAACAGGTGCTAAACTCGCAGAATGGCAGAAATTTAACTCAGAAATGGAAGCCGCTGCCAACGAGCTAATTAAAGCTGCTAGCTCAAAAAATAACACAGATATTCAGGCCGCTTTCAAAAAGATCGACGGTCGTTGCACTGCCTGCCACAACGTCTTTAAAAACTAAGTCACCTCTCAGGAACGGAATTCCCTATCAGCTCAAAGACGGAATAATTATCGCTTCAGAAATGGAATACCTATCGGCGGATTCTTAGACCTTCCGTTGCTGTCTCCACTTCTTGAGCGACTTTGGCAGAGATACTAGTCATACCCACACCGACTAACTTCAAACTTTTGTGACCTTTCAGATTCACGATTCCCTTATCCGTGATCTTGGTATCCAACAAGTATAAAGTTTTAAGTGAATTCATGGCCTTGAAGTGATTGAAGGAGGCATCGGTCAGGGCTGTTTTGCTCAAATCCAATTCTTCGAGTCCTTTCAGCTCTTTCATAAATCCAACCGCAGTATCGTTAATCCGTGTGGCTCCATGAAGCGACAAGCTCTTAAGTTTTTGCAGATTTTTCAGGGGCGTGATGCCCGCTGCGGTGATACCTGCTTTTTCGAGTGTTAACTCTTGAAGATTCGGTATGCCCGAAATTAAGGACATCCCCCGATCGGTGACCCCTGTAGCATTACCCGTAACCAAAACGGAAATTTGTGTCATCCCCTTTAATGACGTTAAAATCCGATCATCTAACTTATCAAACGTCACTTTCAGTCGAGCAGGGCCTTCCGCTTCATCATCGATTTTTACAGATCCCCCCAACTTTTCGATGGTGGTGATTGCTTTCATTTCGTCCTTGTTAGCATCAGCCGCCAAGGTCGTGGCGGTTAAACCAATCAAAGCTACCAAAAATCCCAGCATGATTTTCATGTGATACGCTCTGTTAATGAGAACTTAAGGCAGGGAACACTCTGTTGAATGAACACCTCTTTGATACGGCAAGTTCCGATTCGGTTCCAAAAGTGAAGGGGGTTTCTTTCCAAAGTGCGAAAACATTCAGACTATATTAATATCTTCAGCTCTCAAAGAATCTATTTCATCATAGAACTTTCAGGTTTGCGTTCTTGTTCAAGGAAGAGTTTAATATCCGAAAGTCGATCCGAATTTTCTTCGTCGGATTCAACACGTTCAATAAAGTCCGCAATAATGTTCTCATAACCCTGCACGCACAGAGCATATTTGATGATACTTCTCTGAACGAGGGGAATTTTGTGCGAGTCTTTCGTAAACAACGAGATAATTTTGGGGGTGAAATCCCAGCGTTCCCATTTGCGAAGTTTCTCAATCACCAAATCGGCATCTTCTGGAAAATCGAGCATCGGTTCAATTCGTTTCAGAATCTCATCCGTAGAAAGAATCTCGGGATGATACTCCTTGAGAAATTCATAAGTGCGTAACCCTGCATAGCGGATGTAATGTTCTTCCTTAGGATTAGCCACCAATTGACTGAGGTGATTGAGACCCTCTTTTTGATCCAGCAAAACGTACCCGGCTAACAATCCATCAAGCCCTGTGAGTTCTTTGATCTTTTGATCATTCAACAAAGATTTGACGATTGCCGCATGTTCTTTCTGCTGGCCACAATGACCAAGTAACATGCCATAAAGGCCGATCCGAGAGGGCGGGGTCGTGGGGCTTTTTAACCAAGTCACCAACTTCTCAGGCGAGAACTTTTTCGCGGCTTCTCTTACATCTTTATAATCGGAGTTAGCGAACTCTTGAAAGGCATCTGCCGCCACAAGCCAATCGGGCGAATCGAGATGTTTGAAGTAGTAGGCCAGTTTCTCCGTGGCGGGCTTGTCTTTGATTTGAATCGCCCCTTTCAGGTATTCGGGTATCTCCGATTTCCCTATGATTTGTTCCCCTTTATACGGATCAATCTTGCCATCGTAGACTTCACAAAATACGAGAAAGCGAATTTCGTTTTTCGGATCGGGGGGAACCATACGGGGGAGAATTATCGTTTTTTTATCCTTGAGAATTGGATGATCTTTGATGACCACCTCAATTGACATTTCCGTTGTTCCTTTGCCGAAACCCCCCTCAGGGTCGCGATTCACTTTGAGCATTTTCCCAAGAACGACAAAATGAGCCGAGTTCACTTCATTCACCAAGGTTTGACCGGCACTAGGGCAGAAAGGACATGCCAAAATCGAGGAGGGTAGGGCAATTAAGAAGATCAAAAAAGCAAGAATAAACGTCGGTATCAAACGAGACATCGGTACTTATCCCATTGGCAAGAATCAGGTGAGTTATGGTTATTATGCCTATTTTTCAGGGAGTCTGACAAGCGAATCAAGCGAGAAAGTACGGATTATCACGAATGCCAGTTAAACCATGTAAAACTTAAATCGGACTTGAGACGAATAAACTCCGAGGTGATTCCGAAATGGATCAACGAATCAATGTCCTTTTATCGATGGATCAACCCAGTATCCTTAGGTGATGCAGTCGCTGTACGATTCTCCTAGATTTGGCCTTGCGCTGTGTGGTGCAAGAAATCAACATCCTTGGATGTGTTGTTTAAGATTTGTTCAAATCTTTCCAGAGAATTTCAACAAGATCGAGAGCAGGCTTCACCTCGGCGGGACAATTTTCTGCGATGGCATCAAGATAAGCACGCACTCGAGAGATCGTTGCTTGCTGTGCTTTGGGTGACAGTGAACTCGAGTCCATCAAATTATCATAAATATCGGCTAATTTGCACCAACGGACTAACGAGTTTGCACCGCTCAGGCAACGGATGTATTCCTTTTCTCGTTCGGGTTCGGGAAGCCTCATATCCTTCGTGAGAGCAGCCACACAATCGGCCACCTCTTTCCCAAACGATTCTTGAATATCATCGTAGTCTGTGTCAGTATCCTCAATCGAGTCGTGCAGAAGGGCACTTTGAAGGGCAATCGGATGATCCACCCTGAAGACATGTCGAAGAATTATAAAAACTCGGAATGTGTGAGCAGTGTAGGGGGTAATTTTATCTTTTCGGAATTGGTTTTTATGAGCACGAGTAGAAAAACTCGCTGCCTCTAACAACAGCCTAAGCTCATCGGATTGATTCATGAAACTCCTCTACTCACCCTGCAAAGAATGCGAAATCACAATCATCTAGGGATGGTATCATTATCGATGATGTGTTGATCGATGATGTCTCTCTCGATCTATGGTTCATCGACATCGCGGGCTTTTTCTGTGGGTTGAATATCGTTATTCGAGGCCAAGGTGATGATCGGAACGTATTCATCACCTTTGGCTGTGAGGGCAAACGATACCTCACCTTTGACACTGATCCATGTACCATGTTTTAGATTCTGGATGACATCGGGGGTTTCGATGCGAACTTTCAAGGGAACCGCATCGGCCGCACAACAGGTCATATTCACTCGATACAGGGTAAACTCTTTATCTCCAAGGCGATAGAATTGCCCGCGAACCGTGGCGTATTTCCCTTCGAGATTCTCCCGACTCATACGCTTGGCAGCAGCCTCGGCTAGTTCACGAAATCCCACCACGACCTCTTCTTGCTTTCCAGTTAAAATGGATTTCGGAAGAACCACTACTGCCCCTGCAGCTAAAGAAAGTGGTCGTCGAGGATTGGCAAGGCTGGCGCCGGCACCTTCGTTCTTGAGTCGGGTTTCTGAGAGACCTTCACGGGGAAGGTTGAGCAAAAACAGCAAAACGGGGACAATCAAAACAATATATCGCCAAGGCGCCCAACCATGCTCGTGGTCATGATCGTCATCCCCTCCGTGAGAATGCGATGCCCCACCTCCGTGATCAAAGCCACAGGCAAAACCCTGAGGATGATCGAATCCGCAGTCATTGGTGTTGCCCGCGGTTCCATCTGCGTTGGTCGCAGTCACTTTAGAAAGTTTCCAAACAGCAATGGCTCGAATGACCACGAGCAGAACAATTGCCATTCCTCCGAGCATCACGGGTGTGAAAAACCAAGGATCGAGAAGGTTCGTCCGTTCAAAAAAACGGTTCCGAACCATGACGATGGCAGTAACACCTAACGCTCCACAAGTGAGCACTGTAAAAATTTGGTCAAGAAAATAATTACCTTGGCCTTCTCCTCCTGCATGCGAATGAGAATGTGCCATGTTAAAGCTCCACAGAAGTTGTACCCGCGACGTCGCCGAAAAGGCTATCCCAAAGATAGTGAACCGCAAGTGAGTAAACAAACACTTGGATAAAAACACTAATCACGATGATGAGGATCGTTTTTCGTCGAAAGACTCGGGTGAACATCAAAAGTAGTTTAAGGTCAAACATCGGCCCAAGAACCAAGAATGATAGTTTTGCTGAGGGTGCCATGGTTTTGAAGCTAGCCGCAACAAACGCATCGGCCTCGGAACATAAACACATGATGATGGAGAGGATCATCATGCCCAAAATCGTCCCTGCAGGGAAACCCGTTGAAATCTCCTGAATCATTTTGGCATTCAGGTACATTTTGGCGAAAGAGGCCAACACTGCACCCAACGACAAAAAGACCATAATATCTTTGAAATCGTGTAGGGCGGTTTCAGAGATGTTGAACAAGCGGCGCGAAAGGGGCCTTTTTTCACCAGCCCGTATCTCCGAGGGATGAACCTGAGGAGAATCCAAACCGGGAAGATTGAAAGGGTTATCGTTTTGCGGCATTGCAGATCGAGTGAGTAGTTTGTTCCCATCGCGATTATAAAAGAACTGGACGATCGAAGCGGCAATAAATGCAACCACAAAAGCCATACCAGTGCGAAGGCCAACCATCTCGGGGCCAATCCCGTGTTTCTGAAATGCCACCCAAGTAGAACTAATCACAATCGGATTAATCACAGGGCCTGCTAACATGTAGGCCACGCAAGTCCCGAGCGGGAGACCTTTGCGGAGTAGTCGCCTCATCACGGGCACGATTCCACATTCGCACATGGGGAAAATGAGTCCCAAGCAACTTCCTATGCCAACCGCCAAAATCGTGTTTTTGGGAATGATTTTTGAAATGGCTTGTTGCGGAACGACCTCTTCGAGAATACCCGCGATGAGTGCCCCTAACACCACAAAAGGAAAGGCTTCCCAAACGATTGAGACAAAACTCTGTAAAAAGTCGTTGACGTTGAATTCCACGGCAAACTCAATTTTGTGAAGGTTTATTTTATTCTACGGACCCGCTCTTGTTGTGGTTCGTTCTCTTGGCCCGTTCTTTCCTCTTGGCTGTGAACCCTTGTTTCGATCTGTTCCATTCGATTCCATTCCATTTGATTTCACGGTGACGATTCTACTCACTCCGTTTTCGTTCCTAACCGAGGTGAGCATAACGCTTGCGAAGGTAAGGGATAATCATGGAGAAGAAAAAGAGTAGAACTCCAATGACAATAATCGAGCCAGATACACCAAATTCCGAAGGCTCATTATCCCCAAACTTGGGAATAAAATTCTGGCAGGCGAAAAGCCCTATAATTCCGATTCCTACGCTCACTCCTACCGTCATCCGAAACATCTGACGTTGGCTGGTCGCAAGGTTCGTTGCTGTGGCTGCAGGCAATACTAGCATGGCATTGATCAGAAGCACACCCACTGCGCTAATCGAAAGATTGACGACGAGCGCCAACAACACAATAAACAAATAGTCGTTGAATCGAACCGGAACGAGCCGCGAGCGGGCCAAGGAGGGATTCATACTGGCCAGTTGGAATTGATTGTATCGCCAATAGATCAGCCCACTGGTGATAATCAATAACCCAAACAAATACAAAATATCGGTACCGGTTGCTGCGGCCGGTCCACCGAAGAGGAATCGTTCAGGATTAAACGTTTTTTGAGAACGGGGAAGGGCACTTAACAACACCGCACCCGTTCCGATCGAGCCAGCAAAAAATACCCCGATGACAGTATCACCGGAAAGACCCGTTTTTTCTCGGACAAATGCGATCCCCACACCAATACACAACCCAAACAGGACCATAATCAAAGGGATCAAATTACGGGCTTCTTCACTTCCGGGAGGTAGCCCAATACCCAAACACAGAAGGACACCCAGAGAAAGCCCTGCGAAGGCACTATGCGCCATCGCATCCGAGAAGAAAGCCATTCGGTTCCCCACAACAAGTGAACCGACCATCCCACAAGATGTGCATACAAGAATCACAGAGAGGATCGCAGCGAGTTCAAAGCCGAACAGGCCAAAACTTTGAGCGACCTTTTCAAGCCAAGAGACATCGTTCATTTGCGAGAAAATCATTCCGTTTAACTCTGATTGGCAGGAGCAACCACAGGCACACGACTAAAACTACCTGAGCCTGTGGGCGGGGTCGGTTCTTTCTTTTCCACAAGATTGAACAAGAATTTCTTGAGTAATGCCACCGACTCCTTCGCTTGTTGTTCTGTGATGACCAACGGCGGGGAGATTCGGATCACTTTCTTCGCAAGAGGACCCAGAAGATGAATCCCCTCAACACCATTCCCACGGTAACAAGCTAGCACAACTAAGTTCGCCCATTCCTGAGCCGTTCTTCCGTCATACTCCTTAGTTTCTACTCCCCAAACCATTCCTCCTTCTTCTCCCCGCACATAAGCAATGAAGGGGAGTTCCTTAAGCTGAATCAAACCCTCTTCGATAATTTTTGAAACATGGTTCGTGTGGGGAATCAGATTGTGCGCCTCGAATTCATCGATGGTTGCCAGCACACTCGCACAAGAAAGGGGATTCGCACTCCAAGTGTCGGAACCTTCGCCATACTCCATCTTAGCGAATAAGTCCTTTCTTCCCACTACCGCAGCTACGGGTACCCCATTCCCGAGACCTTTTCCGAGAACGACCATGTCGGGTTCGATATCGTATTTTTCGTAGGCAAACATAGTGCCGCATCGACCGAAGTTGGCTTGTACCTCATCGAGAATGAATACGATGTCATTCTCGCGACAGAAATTCTGTAATAGTTGCAGGTACTGTTTAGGAGGGTGATACGATCCACCACCACCAAGGTATGGTTCCGTGATAAGCGCACAAAATCTTCGGCCATATTGTTGTTTGGCCGCTTCCAGCTCGCGAATATACGGCTCGGGATCAAAGGGTTTGTTCCGCTGGGAAATATCGTTGTAGTCCATCGGGAAGGAAATGAACTTAACCCGTGGATCACGTTCGGGATCGTTTTCGGTCCCTGTGGTCGCGCCTGCTAGTCCTTTCTTGCCATGAAATCCCCATCGAGTCGCTAAAATCATATTTCGAGACTTGTCCCGAGACATGGCTGCCCAAAGGGCTTTCTGAACTGCCTCCGAGCCAGAAGCGGCCCATAAAACCTGATTGAAACGAGTCCCACGAATCGAACGCCTCATGAGTGCGAGAAGCCGTTTACAGGCTTCCGTTTCGATAATGGTCACCGCATTGTAAGCGGTGTAAGGAACCCCTGGAAAGAAGCCAGAGGGAATGGAATGACTGGCATGACCATTTTGTAAGGGAGAAGGAACGACAGGTCCATCCGATCCTTCGGTCCAACCC
>JAOAAA010000050.1 GCA_026419115.1 Gemmataceae bacterium | reverse complement strand
ATGTGTATAAGAGCCAGATTATACATGTCGCCGGAACAAGCCATGAGCCAACCGTTGGATGTCCGCTCAGATTTGTTCAGTCTCGGCAGCGTGTTGTACGCATTGACCTGCGGTCGACCCCCGTTTCGTGCTGCGAACACCTTGGCGGTCCTGAAGCGTGTCGCTGAGGACGAGCCACGGCCCATTCGCGAAATCATCCCCGAGGCACCGGATTGGTTGGTTGCCATCATCGCCAAACTTCACGCCAAAAAACGCGAGGATCGCTTCGGCTCGGCGAAGGAGGTGGCTGAGTTGTTAGGTTCCTGCTTGCTGGAGTCGCAACAGCGGGGGCGAGTGGCATCGCAGAGCGACAAGCAGCAAACCATCCTTGCTTCTGCCGAGAAACATTCCCCCCGACGGCGGCATCTTTGGGCGGCTGCGGTTGTGGTTGCTTTCGTTCTGTTTGCCGGATTCGGGTTGACCGAGGCGACCGGAGTGACCAACGTCCGAGGTACGGTCATTCGCCTGTTTTCGCCGGATGGCACGCTGGTTGTTGAGGTCGATGATCCCGCCGTGAGCGTGAGCATTGATGGTGAAGAGATGGTCATCACCGGAGCCGGAGCAAAAGAGATCCGCCTCAAGCCGGGCCAGTACAAGCTCCTCGCCAGCCGTGAAGGGAAAGTCGTTCGACAGGAACTGGTCACGGTGACTACAAACGGCCGACAGGTCGTCCGAGTGAGCCGCGAGGCAGTTCCGCCGCCGGTCGTTGACGTGCCACCAGTCGATCCCCAGCGGGCGGCAGCCCAGACGCTCAGCGATCTCGGCTGTCTCTTTCACGTCACTATGCGGAAGGACCGCAAGCAACTCTTCGAGGCCCCTCTCCCCAAGGAGCCGTGCGACGTGACGGGGGTCATTATTCCCGATGTGAAGTTCACCCGCAGTGTCATCGAGACGAAGTTCCTTCCCGCCTTGCTCAAGCTCGAAAGCCTCGACACAATCAATAGTTGGGTACTCGTCATCCCGCTGACGGCGGAAGAGCTATCACGCTTGGCCGATGCACCGGCTGGTCGCCAACTCGAATGGTTGAATTGTCGGCTCGAACCCAGCCCCGAGATTTTGCGCGCTCTCGGGCGATTCCCGCGGCTGGGGTATTGCTCTTTCAGCGGCCGGATGTTCGAGGATGACGTGGTCCGTTTCTGCGAACAGTTGCCGCGTGGCATCACCAGTCTGGGACTGTACCTCGACCGCCGCAGCCGCATGGACGAGCGCGGGATCGCGGCGTTGACCGCCCTGCCGTTGGAACAGCTCCGACTGACCTACTCCAGATTCGACCGCGACTTTGCCCGCAAGCTGGCCGCCATGCCAGAACTACGAGAGTTCTATCCCGTGCATTGGGGCACCGATAGCCCCTTGGAACTGACCGATGAAATCGCTGAGGAGTTGGCGACCTCCAAATCACTCGATACGCTGCGGCTGAAAGGAAACAAGTTCACCGATCGCGGTCTGGAGGCGTTGGCCAAGCTGAAGTCTCTGCGGTATCTGGACATTGTTCACAATCAGGGAACGAACGGAACCAAGATCACGCCCGCGGGCATCGAGAAACTCGCTGCCGCGCTGCCGAAATGCCGCATCGACTGGGATGGCGGCGTGGTTGAACCTCGAAAAATGAAATGACCGTGGGTGCAAGGCTAATCTAGCTTGTTTGTGCAATCGGGCGGAGTACCTTTTCGCTTCCAAGTCAACCGGAGTTAGCTAGGGCCATTTTTTTTTCGCTGGGTTGTAAGTGAATCCGATGGCTATGAAGGATCGAATTGACAAGCAGATGTTCGAGTTCGGCTTCGTGGGGGGGTTGCTTGGGTTCAACAGTACCCCGCCATTGGGCACGTCGTTCCAGTCCGCCAACATCCCCGACGAAGATCAATCGTCGCCGTGCCCGTAGCATCAGGCTTTTCAGGATCATTGGAGGTTCTAAAAAGCGGACCGCCATATTAGGATGCGAGCGAACAAGGCTAATCACCAATACCGTAGGCTCGGATTGAAGGACCTCCTCGGGGCTTAGTACTCGGACCCGTTCCGTGAGATTCGCTTGCTGGACCAAATGTTTCAGAACAACAAGCTGAGGGGGCGAAAGAGCCGTGACTACCACCGCATCGGGAATCGAATCGACCAATTGAACAAGGTTCGCGGCTTCGCGAAGATTGATGATCCCCGTGTTGGGAAGATTAGGGATATTGGGACGAGGTTCGCGCGATCGTTGTTCGGCCAAGTTCAATTCGAGTCCGGCTCCGAAGACAGAGCGCGAGGGTCGATCTTCGCGAGTGGGGCGGGGTCGATCTGGAACGGCCAAGAGTTCGACGTGAGGTTCCTCATCAGGGGTCGAATCGACCTGATAATGCATCCCCAAGTGCTTGTTCAACCAGCGAGCCAAGCCAGGGCAGGCCCGTTGGGCTTGTGTGAGATAGGCCAAGCGGCCGCTATTCCCGCGATAGAGATTTTCGATCATCCACAGGCGAATTTTCTCACGGGTCCAGCCGTTTTCCTTCGAGAAGCTGAAGGTCAAACTTCCGGGAACGACCCGTTCGAGTACCTGATCGGCATGGAGAATCGAAATCGTGGTGGTTTCGACGGTGTTGAAGTTCAAGGCAATTTCGAGATCGGTTTCGGTCCAATCGCAAGTTCCCTGAGGGGTGGCCGTGACCTCGCCGAGTTCGCGAGCCAAAAGTTCCCGACAGCGAGCTTCGGGCCAAGAAGAAGGGAAAGCAATCTCGGCGATCACGGGGTCCGCATCGTCGGGGGTATGCAAGCGAAGTTCCACTTCGGGAGTGTCGGCCAAGGGTTCGCATTCCAGTTTGCTTCGCTCGAACGGGTTGAGTTCGATCCTACGGCAAATACGTCGGTATCCTTCGGTGATCCAGACTTTGCGATGCAGGCGATGTGCCAAGGGAGCAAAAAATTCTTGGGCCCCTGTTGTGTGGGAATCGCCCAAAATGAAGATGCGAGACGCCTTCCTTCCACACGCCATGGCCTGCCCGTGACCAATACAATGGGCATCGTCGATCACCAGCCAATCGAACTGTCGTGAGGTAATGGCAGGGTCCGTGAGTACGGCCACGGGTGGGGCCACTATCACAGAGGATAACGGGAGTTGCTCGCGGGTGAGGCTGTTGGCTTTTTGCTGGGCTTTGTGGAAATCGTCTTCCGATTTTTTGAGGTTCTCTTCGGCCTGAACAAATTGTGGTTGAAGTTCCTCTTCGGAAGGGATTTTTTCACCGAAGAATTCTTTCAGCGAGGTCCATTCGGCCCGTACAACTTGTAGGCGAGATTCAAGGGCTTGTCTTTCGGTTTGAATTTCTTGGGTTGCTTGGGAAATTTTTTCGGCAAAGATGGCCTGCTCTTTTCGAGTGAGTTCCTCTTGTAATTCACTCAGCCGTTTTTCGGTCGTTTGTAATTCTTGTTGAGCTTGTTGGTTGGCCTGTTCGACTTCGGTCAGTTGTTGTTCGAGTTGCTGCAATTGTTGTTCGGCCAAAGGGTCGGTCTTGGACTTCCAGAAAAAGAGCCAGCCCGATCGGCGGGGATTCGCTTTGGCTCGCTGACTGGTGACCTCGCTGAGTCGAATCGCGAGTTGGTTGGCCGTCTCACTCACCTTTTGCCGAACCGCTGCGAGCTGATCTTGAACGGTCTGAATCTGTTCGAGCAGTTGCGTTTCCTTATTGGCAACGAGTTCAGGAAGGTTCGATCGCACAGTTCCTTCGATTTGCGATTCTTTTTCAACAAGGGCTTGCTGTTGTTGTTGAAGCTCTTCGAGTTGTCGGCTGAGTTGCTGGAATCGTTGTAGCTGTTCGAGTTGTTGCCGGCACGTCTGCCATGTTTGTTGGGCTAGTTGCCGTTGGTTCTGGGCTTCGCTGATCAGTGTGTTTCGGGCTTGTTTGAGTAAGCCGTTGAGTGTGCGGGCTTCCACCTCGGGGGAAAGGGTTTCGCCGCGAGCCACACCACGAACCGCATGGGGAATCTGCGAAAGGAGGGCATCGGGGAACGGAGAAACAATCAGAACGTGCTTCCCTTGCTCGACCTGATGCCGAGTCAGTTCTAACGCCAAACGAGTTTTTCCCGTCCCTGTGATGCCATCGACCAAGAAAAAGTCCGGCGTTTGACAAGCCCGATTCAGAATCTCGACTTGGTGAGCGGTCAGGTCGGCAGGCCAGTGCCAATCGGAACGAACGGCCAAGTGAGGAATCAATTGAAAATGCGAGTTGGCGAGAATTTTCTCGATTAGCTCCTCGGGAGCAAGTGCGCCGTTAACGAGAGCTTGCTCGCTCATAGTTGACTCATCGGAGGGTAAGAAAGAGGAATCTCGGTCATGGGGAGTTTCGGAATCAGGTCTTTTCAAAAGCATAATTCGCAGGATCGAGAATGGCCGAAAATCTTTTCAACTTCCTCAAAAAGATGGTTCAGGTTCCTAAGCCGAACGTTATTCATTCTATATCGAACACCAAACTTCGGTTCCGATCAAGCAAAAAATACCTTTTTTCGTTAATGTTTAACAACTTCCATATCGGACACACCCCAATTTTGGACGATAGCCGAGAGTATTTATTCTGTTAGTTTAAGCATTTTGGGCAAGGTTCTCGGGAGGGTTTACCGAATTCCCCGTCGCTTCGGAAGGTTGTTGTGACAACCAATTGGAATAGTCGGGAACATCGGGTAGTAAAGACCTACAAGCGAGACATTCAGCCAATCGATTCTTATAATCGGTCAGCACATCGGCCCAATCCACCAAGCGAGCCAGCAAATTATTCATTTCCCAATAATCATCGGGTTTTTTGAACAGTTGCCTTTGCTCTTCTTGATGATGCAGTACCCAATCTGAAGTATGTAACGCCGAACCCGAACCGGTTTGACACAAAATCGCCTGTTTTTTTTGCGAATCGAACCAAGCCGGCCAAGGAATTATGAAGGGGGTGGGATTCTCAAAAAAATGAGCCAATGATAAACTCAGGACCTCATCCCAGCGCCACATTCCCAAGAGGCGGACCGCTTCTCCTACGGACCCCAATGGGGGGTGAACTAAAAAGGGGACATGAATCCCTTGGATATGCAACGTGTGCGGAGTGACTTGCCCTTGTTCTCCCAAGTCCTGTCCGAAGGCTCCACAGACCACACACAACGCCTTTTCTTGCCAACCCCGTTCCTTGAGCAGTTCCCAAGCGTTTCCAAACTCGGTATCCCAAGCGCTGATCATACTGGCGTAGCTACAGCGAATCTGATGCCGATCCCGATCGGTCAGCGGCTGATTTTCCGGCAGACTCGTCAAGGGGGTCAATCCTTCGATCGGTTCGCTTCCCTCTGTGAGTCCGCCGCAATCCTCTGCGTATTGTTCAAACAAGGACCGATTCACCTTCCAAGGAGGGGAGAGTTGATCGGTCTCGATCCAGACGAGACTTTTCGGGTGTTTCTCGGCTTCGAGCAGGACCTCTTCGAGACTTTCGTATCCTTTTTCGATCCCCTCGTTCTGTCGAACATCAAACAAGGGTAGAACGGTAACTCCCTGCGATCGAAGCGATTCAAACAGCTGACGTTGAAACGCCCGAAAAGCCAACGGAGAAGGATCGGTCACGAAACATTGTTCCAGCAGGATCGATTCAGAGGCCAAGGCATCGAATTGGGGGGTGGAAATCCACTCGTTCCCATAGGCACCAAGGCTAGAGGCCGGCCAAGAATGACCCACGAAAACAATCGCATAAACAGGGTGTTGAGACATGAACCAAAAAGAGGGGGTTATATTAACGGATACCTTTGAGCACTTGCTGGACAGGTCCTCGGAACTCTTCGGGAAGGTCTTCGACCTTCGAGGTTTTCAGAGGTTCTTTGTCATTTTGTTTCAGGACAATTTCTTTAATAACCGGTCCCTCGGCGCCCCGTTCTCCGGTAACGCTAATATCGGCATCGGCTCGGCCCAAACGAACCGTAAAGCGATCTCCCGAGGTGGAAAGGCTCATGCGGTTAAAGCCTGGAACATTGCCGATGGCCCCTAGTCCTCCAATTATGATCCGCCCCCCCCCACCGATTTCGACACGTCCTTGGATCGGAAATCCACCGGCTCTGGGAATCCCCATGGGCGGTTTCGGTTCTTTATCCTTCAGTTCTTTCAGGGCTTGTTCGTATTCTTTTACTGCCTCATCGTATTTGGGGTCGGTAATGTCCAGATCGCGAGTCTTCTCTTCAAATTCCTTGGCGATCTGTTCACGGGTTTTGCTCGGCTTGGCTTCCTCTTTTTTGAGATCACCCGTTTTAGGTGAAGGTGGCTTCACGGGGTCCGCGCCATAGCTGGTCGGCACCGATAAACACAACAGGAAAAGGATGACTCGATACATGGCAAGAATCTCACTCGAACAGAACAACAATTATTCTAGCAGATATTTCTATTTGAGAAGCCCACGCTTCAAAGCCCGAACCAACTTCGTCAAAAATTTCGATTCGGTTTAGATTTTGAGACTTTCTAGAATTTTAGACCTTAACTTCAAAAATGCACTCGATTTCGACGGCAATATCCCCTGGAAGGGACCCCATCCCTACGGCCGAGCGGGCCCCGACGCCGGCTTCTTCGCCAAAGACTTCGGCCATTAACTCCGAGAAACCGTTGATGACTTGTGGATGATCCTTGAAGTCCGCCGTGGAGTTGACCATGCCGAGCGTTTTCACCAAGCGAACGATTTTGTCGAGCGTGCCCAACTGATCTTTCAGGGTAGCCAAAATGGCAAGGCCCACCTGTCGGGCAGCCTGCTTGCCCTGTTCCAAACTCAGATCGCTGCCCACTTTACCCACAATCAAAGACTTATCTTCTTTGAGTGGCCCATGCCCCGAAACATAAAGAGCGTTCCCTAACTGAACGACCGGCTTATATTTGGCCACCGGTTTCGGTGCAGGCGGCAAAACGAGTTTTAACTCGGTCAATCGGGCATCGTAGCTGGTGGACATCGAAAACTCTCCTAGATTCAGATCGATTCGGTTGAAAAGAAATGATAGCAATCCAAGCAGAACCGGTCAGAGGGGGGATCATAATCCACACCCATCCCGCAAGCAAAAAGGCCAAGGCGAAGGACCTGAGAGGTACGGTTAATCAAGTGAATCTCCTGTGACTATTCAAAGAGAGAGGGAGGGGCAAAAGGATTTGCAGCGAATCCTGTGCAAAAGTAGGAAGGAACGAGGTAAAAAAAGTAGAAAAGATTTCGTTTAGCGGCGGATTTGTCCCGAACCATCCCAACCACTGGTCGGATGATATTCCGGCATGAGCGGGGCACCATTCAACCGACCATTGGTGATTACCGGTTGCGGTTCGTTATGATAGGCTGGCCGAACGAGTTGTCCCCCGACTGCAGGGGGATTCTGGCCCGAGACCGGTTGGATATTCAGATATTCCGGCGAATTCAATTGGGTCAACATCTGTTGAGCATGCTGATAAGTCGGCTCGAGACGCAAACATTTCCGCAGTTCCTCGGAGGCTCGTCCATTATCTCCGTTGTGAGCCGCCATTTGAGCGATATTAAAATGAGCCTCGTGGGTTCGCATCGAGCGGCGGAGCCATTCAAATCCTTCATCGTATCGTCTGGCTCGTGCGAGAGTGAACCCTAGCTGGATGCGATACATTCGGTTATCGGGATCGCACTGGCTGGCTTTGAGGAAGCTCTCGGCGGCTTGATCCCATTCTTTGGCCTTTCCTTGGCGGATGGCAATCCAACTCCAGACCCGGCCATCTTTCGGATGCGCCTTGATCGTTCTCGCCTCAATCTCCGCGAGTTTATCGCTTTCACCGGTCACTTGATAGACCGAGCCTAAGCCCATGAGGGCTTCGAGGTTATTGGGGTCTTTTTTTAGAACCTCGTTGTAATTACTCTTGGCGATGCTGAGCAATCGTTCACGCTCTGCAGGGGGTTTGGCAGGGTCTCGCGCCACCACTTCTACGCAGGTGTTGGCGTAAACAATCAGGGTTTTTGGCTCTAAAGGACCGTCTTTTTTAACCGTCTCGGTTTCGATGGGTTCCATGACACTGACCGACCGAGGATTATTTGAGGTCACGGGGGCTGCAGGGAGATTGGGTAAAACAGTCTTCTTATGGAAGAGTGAACAACCTGTACCGGTCGAAGAAATAACGACGAAAAGACAAAATGACCAAAATCGGCGATCCATGCCGAGTCCCTCCAATTTTTGCATCTTGCCTTAGTTAAATTCGGCGATGAAGCTATTGGCAGCTTCCACGATTAATTCGCGTGATAGATGCACAGGATACCGTCTAAATCGGCAGATCGATTGCACAATTTCAAGTAAATCTCGACAGTCCGAGGCACGGGGACTTCGACCGCGGTTATAGTAACGCTCATACAAATAATCGATTGCTTCGGGGCAAGGTTGCATCCCCATTTTTCGGGCTTGGGCATTGAATATCTTCTCATAAATATCACGGGTGGGGGCATGCACCTGAACTTTATGGCGAATCCGCCGTAAAAACGCATCATCGACTAACGATTTCGGGTCCAAGTTCGTCGAGAAAATAATCAATTGCTCAAACGGCACTTGGAATTTTTTGCCATTGGCCACCGTCAGGAAATCGTGCCGATCTTCTAACGGGAGAATCCACCGGTTGAGTAATTCCTTGGGGCTGACCAATTGCCTACCAAAGTCATCGATGAGGAATACCCCCCCGTTGGCTTTGAAGTGGATCGGGGCTTGATAGAATTTGCTTTCTGGATTATATCGTAGGTCGAGCATTTCCAATGAGAGTTCCCCCCCCGTGACAATCACGGGACGGCGAATGCGAACCCAACGGGCATCGACCGCATCGGTATTGAGTAATCGTCGAACGGCAGCTTCCCCATCCAGAAAACTATTTTCACTGGCATCATCATCGACAACATGCAACGAGGGATCGAACACCGTAATCACTTGCCCCTCGGCCATAAAGGCATACGGGACATAGATCGATCCGCCCGATTGGTTCATGAATTCGCCAATCGCTCGGGCCATGGCGGTTTTCCCGTTGCCAGGGGGGCCATAAATGAAGACCGAACGCCCGGAAACGATCGCAGGCCCCAGCGCATTGAACATCTCGTCTTTGACCACCAAATGAGCAAAGGGGGCCGCCAAAGTTTCGGGGGTACAACGAAGCCCCGTGACGGCCTGACGGTGGGTTTGCTCAACATAATCTTCCAAAGGGACCGGCGCCGGTCCGACGTAGGCGCACATCTCCATGGCTTCTTGCGCCCGGCGACGCCCTAGGTCGGTGAGATTAAATTTGAACGAAACCTCTCCGACCAAGTCCCCGCCCATGACTTCTATATTTTTTTCGTCCTTCAGAAATCGCAGGGATTCACGAACCACCTTGAAGGGCAAGCACAAAATCTGGGCAATATCCCTCCCGAGCAGAACACCTCGGGTGTAGAGCAGTTTCAGCACCAGATCATTCAAAAAGGCCATGGGAAGCCCCGACTCCCGAAGCGATTCGGGGGGTTTAGGGGCCTCGGGAGCATTGGCATCGAGATCGAACGCAGAACCATTATGTGAAAGCATCGCTTGGAAACCTCAAGGGAATTATTTCTTCCACTTCCCGCGGGTGATGACGAACAAAGAAATGGCGCCCGCCACTAACACGGTCATCACAATGCCATTGTCGGTCCCGAGTGTGCGTGCCCAATACGAACGAAAATTGTCCCAAAATCCGCCCGCAAAGGCCGAAGAAGACCACATCAGGGAGGCAATCACTGCCATGCCCATTGAGAAACGAAACATATCCAAACTCGTTCAAAAATTGAGAATCAACCTAACCTTAGAACAAAATTTGCAGGGCTGCAGAGAAATTTTTCTTCAAGCACCAATACACGGAGGAAAAAGGGGGGCTTACCCCGAATCATCAGAGGCGACGGGGCCTTGTCCTAGAAAGGTCAATATCGACGGACCTATGGACCATCCAAAGCGGAATCGAGCTTGCTTCCTGAGAAAGCGAATGTGGTCCCGTCGAACCCGATTTTACACCAGTTGCAACGTGCCGCGTGTGACCCCCAGTTGATTCATGGCCTGAAGCTCCCACCAGACTTTTTGACCGGTGAGCTGACCGGAGATCACCTGCCGATATTTATCGATGAGCAAGCCAATCTGCTTGGGGGATTCCCGAGTCAGATCGATCCGGAAGCGTTGGATGCCAAGTTTCAACATGCCGCTGACATATTCTGCTGCCGATTGGGCCACCGAGTTGTAAACGGTATTTCGGCAACCGGCATCGGCAATCACAGGGAAAGCTGCCCCGACCCGATCTCGTAATTCCACCCGATGACGATCACAAGGACGCCCACAATCGCGATGGTCTTTTCCATTTGATAGGAACGCAGCAAAGACACAATGCTCCATATGAAACATCGGCATATGTTGATGGATCACCGGTTCAAACCAGCTCGGCGGGGATCGGCGAACCATGGCCGAGAACTGCTCCCAGTTCAGATCGTAACTGGGCGTCAAAATGGAAAAGCCGATCCGATGTAAGAGGCCCGCCGTCAGTTCATTGGCGATATTCAACGAGAAATCGGCAATCAAAGGGGTCGCAGGCGCCTGCTCTTGAAAATAGCACAGGGACCCCAGATTCCGAATCAGAATCATGTCGGGTTTGGCAGACAAGATTGGCTTGAGAAAGCCCTCTTCTTTCGGTTTCAGAATGCGCAAGGTCGCCACACCAACAGGGATACGAGCTTGCTTGGCTAGTTCGACCCCCTCGCGATAATTGCGAACATCTTCAAAATCGCAATACACCCGATCCGGACGATGAGGCAGCACGGCTCGGAGTTGTTCGAGGGAGCGAACTAAAACCGCTAACTGTGCCGGTGTTTGCTCAGGGGGGGGGGGACAGGTACCAGTTCTTTTCGCAATTCTTCCAATGCGTTCCGGTTGATTTGTTTTTCGCAAGCGCCGAAAATTGCCGATTCGAGTTGAGCAATCGCCTGACGTCGAAGATCATTCAGAACGCTGGCAGGGATCAGGACGGGTTCGCGAATATCAAGTTTCACTTCAGCGAGCGAGTAGGGGGTTTCGCCCAATCGGGAAAGTTGTTTGGTCACACTTTCTATCGTGGCAGGCCTTTGATTCGCTTGCTGTAAAGGCCCCTCCCACTCGGCACGGGCGGAATTTCCCCAACGATCCCTGAGGATCAAGACCAACTTGCCGCCGATTTGCCCCGTGAGTTCCGCAAATAATTCTTTGCGGTGAACGATAGGATCGTTATGGAAGGTGGCTTCCAGTTTCTTTTTCAAGGCGGGGTCATCGGTTTTCCAAACCATTGCCCCGACGGGGACTGAATGCCACGAATCGTTTTCGGGGGCCAATTGTAATTCCACTTCCTCTTGAGACAGCCGACAGACCACGCGCCAAACTCGACCTCCCGGTTCTTGTTGTTCGGGTTTGCCCAAATCAATCACGATCCCATCGCCGGCTTTAATCACAGAAACATCCCGCTCGGCCAAGGTGACGATCACTCCTCGCGAAGTCAAGGCTTTCACGGTTCCCAGCAATAAGCCACGCGATTTTGGGAAACGGCCCCGCACCAATTTTTGATGGTTCACCCCTTCTAAAAAACCCGAGGTCAACCCGCGTGAGAAGGTCAGTTCTAGTTCGCGGACCCGTTCCCGAGAGAGGTGAAAGGCTTTTTGTTGCTCGGCTGCATCAACGGCATCGCGATAGGTTTTCGTGGTGGCAGCCACATAAGCAGGGCCTTTGAGCCGACCTTCTATTTTGAAGCTCACGACTCCCGAGGCGATTAAATCGGAAATCTGTTCGTATCCTGCCAAGTCCTGAGGTGAAAGCAAATAAGCCCGATCGCCCAAGTCTTGTTTTTGTCCGTCCACGATCATCTCATAAGGGAGACGACACGCCTGCGCACATTGCCCCCGGTTGGCGCTTCTTCCCCCCAACGCTTCGGAGGTTAAACATTGTCCCGAATAGGCAACACACAAGGCCCCGTGAACGAACACTTCCAAATCCACCTCCGAATGTTCGGCCACATCGCGGATATTTTCAAGGGATAATTCACGGGCAAGCACCACTCGTTCTAATGGGACTAACGAATTCATGAAGTTGATGCCCCTCGGTTCGGTGAGGGTCATCTGCGTCGAGGCATGAATCGGCAACTGCGGGGCTAATCGCGAAATCAGTTTCGCTAGCCCCAAGTCTTGCACAATCACGGCATCGACTTGGTGTTGCACACAGGCTTGAACAAAGTCCACCACTAGGGGGAGTTCATCCGAGAATATCAAAGTGTTGAGGGTGACAAATCCTTTAACGTTCCGATGGTGCAAGTACTGCATGACCTTCCCCAATTCCGAAAGCTCGAAATTGGCGGCCCGCGCTCGGGCATTAAAATCCGAAAGGCCAAAATAAACGGCATTGGCTCCGTTGGCGCAGGCAGCTCGAAGGGAATCCCAATCTCCTGCAGGTGCTAATACCTCAGGGGATGTTTTAATCGGTGGCATAATGAAGTTGATGTCAGGATAATTCCAAGGCAATTTGTTATTGTACTCGAAAAAAACGACACGGGGCAAAAGATCGAAAAATCCCACAGTTGAGCATTTTCGAGCGTTCTTCAGTAAAATGGATGAGAAAGAATGTTTGCCCAATGTGGTTTCTACGGATACGATTGAGAGACCCGTTGATTTTCGTCACTATCGAGGAACGAGATGATGACCCCATTAGATTGGCTTCAAAAAAATCATGAAGGAATCGTTCGCAACTTGGCAGAACTGGTTTCGGTTCCGAGTATCAGTACCGATGGCGAACATGGCCCCGAGATCGATAAAACGGCGTCTTTGACCTGTCAGCAAATGCGCGAGGCCGGCCTTCAGAATGTCGAAATCCTTCGGGTGGGTCACTCGTTACCCTATGCCTATGGAGAATGGCTCGATGCTCCCGGCAAACCGACGGTGTTTCTTTACGCCCACCACGATGTTCAACCCATTAACTATCGCGAACAATGGCTCAGCGATCCTTGGCATTTGACCCGTCGCGATGGCCGGCTTTACGGACGTGGCTCCGCCGATGATAAAGGCGCCATCGCGGCCCAATTGGGCGCCATTGCTGCCTATTTGAAGACCCAAGGTTCTCTCCCCGTCAACGTCAAAATGTTAGTCGAAGGGGAAGAAGAAATCGGCTCGAAAAACCTTTTGGGATTCTTTGAACGACATAAACAAAAACTTCAATCGGATGTGATTGTTGTCTGCGATACCGAAAATGTCGAGGTGGGCTTGCCCTGCATCACCTACTCGCTGCGGGGAATTGTTGCGGCTCATGTGGAAGTGAAGTCCGCCGAGATTCCCGTTCATAGTGGGATGGCCGGCGGCGCTTTGCCCGATGCAGCGATTGCACTCAATGCGATCTTGGGCCGACTTTATTGGGGAAATGGTCCGCTTCCCATCTCGGGAATGTATGATGCAGTTCGCCCCATTACCGAGAAAGAACGTAGTGCCTTCCGGCGCATCCCCGGCGACGAGTCGAAGTGGCGCAAAGAATATGGCATTGCGCCGAACACCCAATTGGCCATCGAATCGGGATTGACCGCTTACGAACAAACGTGGCGCCGTCCTTCGGTCACGGTGATTGCTCAAGAAGCTAGTTCCATCAAAGGGGCCTCGAACCAAGTCTTGCCTAAAGCTCAAGCGATCGTGAGTTGTCGAATCGTTCCCGATCAGGAACCCGCCCAAGTTTTCGAGAGTTTGAAAAACTTCCTGACGAAAGACCCACCTTGGGGGGTACAAGTGACGGTGAAGGAAGCCGGCCCACCTGTGAAATGGTGGATCACCGATCCGAACGGTCCCGCTTTCGAGGCCGCTCTGGCCGCGATGAGAAAGGGGTTCGACCGCGACCCCATTGCGATTGGTTGTGGGGGAACGATCGGCTTTGTTGGACCTTTGGCTGAATTGTTTGGCGGGGCACCGGCTTTATTGATGGGTATCGAAGACCCAGCCTCGAATGCTCATGCTCCAAATGAAAGCCTCCACGAGGGGGACTTCAAAAAATTAATGGCCTCTTTGGTTAACCTGTTCGAGAACCTCGGCAAACTCTCCGCCAACAAAGTGAAGTGATTCCTAACAATTCAGGTTTGTCGAACCACTTCCATAAATCATTCACCGTCCCTAAATTTTTACTATTCTGCATGAAACCCTTATAAATAACTACATGATCTAGACCCTTTAAATCGGTTAAACGATAATCTCAAACACATTGCTTTTATTTTTAGAGCGTTTTCGATATCCCTTTATTAACAAGGATAGAGTATTTACAGCGGAAATGATAACAGGGAGGATTGTTTCCGCTAAGATAGTCTTAAAATTGTTTTGGTATCTGGAATTGCGAATTATGACGACATTTCAACCTGAAAAAAAACTCCAAGAATTGATAGAGTTAAATCATGAAACCGAATGGCTTGAATTTAAGCACAATAATGCTAATCCAGATGAGATAGGTGAATATATCTCTGCATTATCAAATTCAGCTGCATTGCATCATCAACCATTTGGTTATCTTATCTGGGGTATCGAAAATCAAACTCATCGTATTATAGGCACTTCATTCAAACCCCAAATAACTAAGGCAAAAGGAAACGAGGATTTGGTACCTTGGTTAGCACGTCTACTTAATCCTCAAATCAATTTTGAGATTTATGAATTTTCAATAGATTCACATAGTATTGTATTATTCCAAGTTCAGGCAGCAAATTCACAACCTATTTCATTTGCAGGCAAAGAGTATATTCGTGTAGGAAGCTATAAGAAACCTCTGAGAGATTATCCTGAGAAAGAAAGAACCTTATGGAACTATCTCTCTGTGAAAAATCATGATTGGTCTGCAGAAATATGTCCCGAGGCCAGTTTGTCAAATTTAGATACCGATGCTCTCAATGCTGCAAAGAAAAGATACAAAGATAAACATCAAAAACTTCATGATGAAGTTGATACTTGGGATGAAATCACTTTTCTGAATAAGGCAAAAATTACGATCTCAGGTCAAATTACGAAAACAGCAATTATTCTTCTCGGAAAAGAAGAAACAACCCAATTTCTTGTCCCATCTGCACCACAAGTTACTTGGATATTAAAAGATTCTCAAGGTCATGAAATTGATTATGTCCATTTTCATCCTCCTTTTATTCTTCGAGTGGACGACATTTATAATAAAATCCGGAACTTAACCCTAAGAGTGCTAGGAAGCCACAGCCTCTTTCCAAAAGAAATTACAAAGTATGATGAATGGGTCATTAGGGAAGCCCTTCATAATGCGATAGCTCATCAAGATTATACTCAAGGTGGGAGAATCAATATTATTGAACAGGATGATTGCCTATTGTTCACAAATCGGGGTAATTTTATTCCAGGTAGTATTGAGAAAGTTTTACAGCAAGATGCTCCAGAAGAAATTTATCGAAATAATTTTCTCGTTCAAGCTATGGTGAATCTCAATATGATTGATACGATTGGCAGTGGTATCAAGCGAATGTTCCGTAAGCAAAAAGATCGTTTTCTACCAATGCCAGACTATGATTTATCCGAGCCAGATCGTGTTAAAGTCAAAATCATTGGGAAAATTCTTGATGAACGATTCACAAAATTATTAATGACGCGGACTGATCTAGAATTATCTGATGTGATTCTCTTAGATAAAGTTCAAAAAAGACAAGAAATTCCTGACGAAGCATTTCGATCCCTTAAACGTCGAGGTTTGATTGAAGGAAGAAAATCGAAGCCCATTATTTCCGCTACGGTGGCTCAGGTTGCTGGTCAAGAAGCAGACTATCTTCATCAGCGTGGAAGTGGTAGAGAAGATTGTAAACAAAAAGTAATCGACTACTTAACTCAATTCGGGAGTGCTGTCCGGCAAAAGTTGGAGCAATTATTATTCCCGATGCTTTCTTCTCAGCTAACAGAAGCCCAAAAGAAGGATTTCGTCAAGAACCTGATTCAGGAGATGAAAAAAGACGGTCTGATTCAGAAGGCCACAGGTTCACGAACAAACGCCGTTTGGGTCTTGTCTAAGCCAAAGCGCGGCTCATAATTTTAGACAAGAATAGATTAGTGTTTGAGATAGATTTTTATCGTAAATTCTTTCTAAATAAAATGTTGTGGCTTGTCTAAAGCAAAAGTGATTTCTTGTATTTACACAAGCAATCTCGACCTAGTCAGCCCCTTTCTTCTCTTCTAGCCCTTTTCCTCTTCGTGGTGGCGTTTCAGTTGTTCGAGGCGGGCCTTAATCTGGGCTTCGTAGCCCCGATCGGTGGGGATGTAGAATGTTTTTTCCACACCCAGATAATCTTGCGGAGTATACCCTTCGGGATAATCGTGGCTATATTTGTAAGTGGTTCCGTGGCCCAGTTCTGCGGCACCGGAATAATGAGCATCCCGAAGATGCTTTGGTACAGGCAGCGTTCGATTTTCACGAATATCTTTGCGAGCATTCAATATCGCTAGGGTGCAGGCGTTCGACTTCGGGGCGGTGGCCAAATAAATCGTTGCCTGAGATAAGGCCAATTGGCATTCTGGTAAACCCACCCTTTCGACAGCATCGAAAGCGGCGTTGGCCACGAGCAACGCTTGCGGGTCGGCGTTTCCAATATCTTCCGATGCACAAATGACCATTCGGCGGGCAATAAATCGCGGGTCTTCACCGGCTTCCAACATTCGGGCTAACCAATAGAGGGCCGCATCGGGATCGCTGCCCCGCATACTTTTGATAAACGCGCTGGCCACATCGTAATGAGAATCCCCAGTGGGATCGTATTGTTGCAGTTTCTTCTGAATTGAATCTTGCACCACTTCAAGGGTCAATTCGATGGGTTCTCGCGGAGACGAACGCACGGCAATTTCCAAGGCATTTAAGGCTCGGCGGGCATCTCCATCGGACATTTTGGCGAGAAAATCTAATGCTTCCGGATGAACGTGAATTTGCCATTCTCCGTAACCCCTTTCTCGATCGGTCAAGGCTCGTTGCAAAATGTTCCGCAGATGGGCTTCCGACAAAGGTTCAAAAGTGAAAATTTGGCTTCGGCTGAGCAACGGACCATTCACTGCGAAGAAGGGGTTTTCCGTGGTCGCACCAATTAACGTCACAATCCCCTCTTCCACATCGGGGAGGAGGACATCTTGTTGTGCTCGATTAAAGCGGTGAATTTCATCGATGAACAGCAGGGTTCGTTCCCCATGAACTTCGAGCGCCTGTCGCGCTTCCGCGAGAAGATCGCGAACTTCCTTGATCCCTGAAGTGACGGCATTGAGTGTGCGAAACCGAGCTTTGCTATGCTGGGCAATCACCCGAGCGAGAGCAGTTTTCCCCGTTCCAGAGGGGCCATAAAAAATCAGGGAAGTCAGTCGATCGGCCAAAAGCATTCGGCGAAGCAATTTGCCCTCACCAATAAAGTGTTCTTGCCCCACATACTCCTCAAGGTTTCGCGGACGCATGCGCGCTGCCAAGGGCCGTGCTAATTCTCGGTTTTGTTCTCGGAGTTCGCTAAACAGATCGATGTTCATCTCTCCTTAAAAATAAATTCATCAGACCATCCTACCACGTCACTCGATCTATCCGAAGAGATTAATCAAACCGGTAAAAAAGACAAGCGGAAGTTACAAGCCGATCTTGTATCATCACAAATGAGACCGAATATCCCGAACAGAATATCCCGATTGGAGAAGGTGTTTATGCCGCTGATTGCTTGTCCCGAATGTGGGAAAGGGCTTAAGTTTCCCGATGATAGCCCCCCGCGAAAAATTAAATGTCCGAGCTGTGCCCATATCTTCTTATCTTCCGACGCCAAACCGTTTGTACCCAAGAATCCTTCTTCGCCTAAACCGCCCCCCCCCCCTGCGTCCAGTGCGAAAAAATCTTCGGGCGGGTTTGAAGTCGTTGAAGACGATGAAGAAGAGGAAACACCGAAGAAAAAAGGCCCCCCTCGTCGCGATGAGGATGAAGCTGATAGTCCCAAAAAGAAAGTAGCTCGCCCTCGGGACGATGAGGATGAGGACGAGGACGATCGTCCGAAGAAGAAATCGGGCAAAAATCGGGACGCGGAAAAGGATGATGAGGACGAAGACGATCGGCCTAAGAAGAAGAAGAAAGGGGGCAAAGGCCGCGATGACGACGAAGACGATCGTCCCAAGAAGAAGGGGTTCAGCAAGGAAGAACGTCAAGCATTAAACATGCCTGCACTCGGGGCCTTGCTTAATGCGGGTACGGGTTTTGCCATGGCCGGCGGGATGGTGCTGTTCATTCTCTTCGTTTTTCTCGATCTGATCTTAGCGCCGGGAAGTTCGACGAAAAACCTCAAAGATTTTCAAGATTATCAGGACACTTACAAGATTATCCGCATTCTGACCTTGCTAGGGGGCCTTCTCGGCATGGCGGGTTGGGCGGCCGGTTTTGTCGGCATCGGCATGCAATTGTTAGGACCGAAAAACAAAAACTTCATGATCTTCGCAGGGGGCGCCGCAGCCGTTGCGTTTCTCCATGGGGTGTTAATGCTGGTGACTGCGTTATTCCCTGCATTCAGTCGCGGTGCCATTGATGATTTTGGGTTTGGAATCCGTCCCACTTCCCGAGGTACCTCTTTTGAATTTTGGTCGATTGCTTGGATTCGCCTTGTCACAGAAATCAAGAACCTGCCGGATTTCATTGTGGTGTTGATAGTCAGCGATCGGGTCCAGCTCGATCAGATTGCAACCAGTAGTTACTTGGCCATGTTGAATGGCTTTTTCGAGACTGCTCGATGGGTGTTGTTGTTCTTGGCGATGCGGGTATTGTTCCTTGCAGGGCGAGATAAAGAAGCGGCAAAATTCTCGCTCAAAGGGGCCATCTTCACAGGGGGGGGGATTGTTGCAGTGGGGATTTTTGCCATCATCCGCGCGGTTGTTCTGTTGATGGCCAAGCCGGATAAAGGGAGCGGGGATTTTGAAACCTTCCGGAATGTCGGTACCATGATGGAAATTCTGTCCATGGCCCTGATTGCAGCCGTGGGAGGCTTTGCTGGTTTTTACATGCTCAAAATCCGAAATATGATTCGGGATTTGTAATCGACACGATGATTCGGGATTTGTAATGGACCCTTC
Source organism: Gemmataceae bacterium (assembly GCA_026419115.1). Lineage (GTDB taxonomy): Bacteria > Planctomycetota > Planctomycetia > Gemmatales > Gemmataceae > SKW135. Next base: position 7,023 of record JAOAAA010000050.1, on the reverse strand, counting down.
TCACACATCCTTCGGGCATCAAGGGCGGGTCACTCCACAATCAGCGACCGAAGGAAGCCCCATTTTCGTTTCTGACATATCACATATTATTCAGGCATCAAGGGCGTGTAAGCGCAAATCCTCAAGGTTTACAAATTCCAAAGCGCTTATATGCGTGGCTTCCAAGATGACCGGAGGGGCCACTCCTGCCTCGAATGCCTCTTGCCAACGGGCAGCGCACAAGCACCAGCGATCCCCAGGTTTCAAACCGGGGAAATTGAAGTAGGGGACCGGCGTTATTAGGTCGTTTCCACGATCTCTGGAAAATGCCAGAAACTCGGCCGTGACTTGGGCACAAACCACATGAACGCCTACATCGCCTGCCCCTGTATCACAACAGCCGGTGCGGTAGTATCCCGTGAGGGGGTCCATCGAGCAGGGAACTAATGTTCCCCCAAGTACGTTCTTGGCCATAATGATCCCTTTGCTTGATTACCTCAGTTCACTCCGTTTTCGTAATCGTATTTCGACACCTAAAGCCAAGCCCTTTGATCATTTTCCGTATTCGTCTTTCCATTCCTCATACCATGCCATTTGAATCGCTTCGAGAATTTTCTCGTTCGATTCTTCCGGCTTGCCTTCAAAACCTTCGAGATCGAGAATCCATTTGTGCATATCGGTAAAGCGTACTGTGAGGGGGTCGAGCGTATCGTATCGTTCAAAGAGGGCTTCCCCGATTTCGCGAGCATCAGTCCAAGTCATAGAGCAATTCTTCAGAAATAGAACTTTGGGCAATCAGAATAAAGATATTATGGGATCGGTGCAGAAGAGGATTCAAGGGGAATAGGATTATTTTACATCCTTAAAAGCATTCCAACCGAGGTAAGCGACAATACCCGAGGCTAAAATCGCCCCGATATTGAAGAGCATAAAATCTTCGTTGAAGCCACTGCCGCCGCTGAACGGGTAGCCTACAAAGAGGTCCATCAGGCTAAGGATCAAAACCAAACCGGCGACGCCGATGGCTCCGAGGCACATCCATTTTTCCATCGTCGGCCCTTTCTCTCGTTAAATGGGGTTTATACAACTTTTCCGAGATTTTAGTAACTCGTCAAGAGAACGCAACACTAATCGAGAAAAGAAGATCGGTTTCTTAATAAGTCTCACAATTCCGATCGGTATATTCCGTTTAATCGATTCATATACTACTCTCATGAAAGAAGCACGACGTCTCCCCATCAAACTTCATCGCAATGTTTGTCTGGTTCTCACCGAAGACGCCATCTTGGCCGAGGAGCTGCTCTCGCGGCGGAAGATCAGTCAAGAAATCGTGGGTCGGCTCTCGGATCGGGTCTTATTGGTGCGGCCCGGCAAGGTGAGTTTAGTCATCGAAGAATTGAAAAAGCTCGGCCATACCCCTCAGATCATCGGGAAGTAAAATCGATTCGCTAGATGAGGCTTCAAGCGACCTTCAGACGAGCGAGGTCACTGTGAAAACCCCCCTGTCCGATTGTCGGTGCGAACTCATTTGGGAACGAATCGGCGTCATTCCCATTCTTCGCGCTGGCTTGGGTATGGCCGATGCCATTATTCAAATGCTCCCTAAAGTGACGATCTGGCATCTCGGTTTGTACCGCGACCATACCACTCATGAGCCGATTACCTATTACAACAAACTTCCGGAACAACCCGCGATTGATGTCGGTTTCGTGGTCGATCCAATGTTGGCTACAGGGGGATCGATTGTGGCGGTTTTGGATATTCTCAAAAAATGGGGCTTACAAAAAATCAAATTTCTGGCCTTGATTGCTGCCCCCGAAGGAGTCGAACGACTCCAAAAAGCTCACCCCGATGTTCCCATTTATTTGGCAGCACTCGATTCCCATCTCAACGAGAATAAATATATCGTGCCCGGTTTAGGTGATGCCGGCGATCGACAGTTTGGAACCTATTGAACTTGCTAGAATCGATTGAATCTGGAACGTATTGAATCTGGAACGTATTGAACTTGTTGGAACCTACTGAACGAATCAACGCATAAAGGGATATTTATGTCGAACCTTGCGATTGCTCCTTCGATTTTAGCAGCGGATTTCTCCCGTTTGGGAGACCTTGTTCGCGAAGTGGAAAAAGGAGGGGCCAACCGAATCCATGTCGATGTGATGGATGGGCACTTTGTTCCCAATCTCAGTATGGGGGCGGTCGTAGTCCATGGGCTTCGTCCGGTGACTTCCCTTCCTTTGGAAGTGCATTTGATGGTCGAACATCCTTCTTTATTCTTGGAGGGCTTCGTCAAGGCAGGGGCCGATTCGTTCATCTTTCACATAGAAGTTCAAGCGAATCCCCTCCCTTTGATCCGCTCGATTCGTGCGATGGGGAAACGGGTCGGCCTTGCCATCAATCCTGCCACGCCGCCGGAAAGTTTGACCCCTTATTTAACCGAGATCGACTTGGCCTTGTGCATGACGGTTTGGCCCGGATTCGGAGGACAAGCCTTTCTGCCGAATTCTCCAGAGCGGATTCAGAAATTGGCTGGCCTGATTCAGCAACACAATCCCCGATGTGAACTTGAGGTGGATGGTGGGGTGGATTTCAAGACGGCCCCGCTATGTGTGAGTGCGGGAGCGAATGTTCTCGTAGCGGGAACCGCCATCTTCGCCGCCGCAGAAGGCCCCGAAGCCGCAACCCGTCGCTTGACCGAATTGACCCCAAAATAATCCCTTCGTTCCTACATCTTGTTCTTTCTGGGTTGCAAACGCTCTTTCGTTTCTCAATCATCCTTGATTCCAAAATTTGCTTGGTCCAATATCTTCCGCGGTAGAAAAATTCTCGTAAAATATCCTCATGGATTGGCAATATCTACTTACATATTTGACGATTGGCTTGGCCGTGACCTTTTTGGCTCGTTCATTCGTGAATGGAGTTCTAGGCAAAGGTCAAGGATGCGGTTCAGGCTGCAAAAAATGTGTGCCGAGTGAAGTCCCCTCTCCTCATCCGAAACGGATTGCTCTACCTGTGGTAAAAGTTTCCTAAATTTCCTGACCGGTAAAACCATCAAAATTCTTGTATCTTTGTATAGCAAGAAAAACGGTTCGATGGATTTGATCTATTGTAGACGTTGTATAATTTCTTTTGGGTTGCGGTCCAAGGTCTTGAGCAATCTTGACTAAAAAGGGCCGCAAACACGGGCTAGGAAGGCCGATCCCATTGCAGGTTCACGGTGGAACTATCATTGTTGGGCAATTGAAAAATCGCTCACGGAGTTTGCAATCAAATGGGTCGAGTTTTTCTAGGGCTGGTTGTGATTGGGTATTTTTGCTCACCGTTAACGGTCCAAGCGGGGCTGTTTCGGAAGAGCAAACCCGACCCAGCGAAACATGTACCAATGCTCATTCAAACGCTTCGGGAAGACACGGAGGAGAATAATCGACTTCGTGCTGCTGAGGAACTGCGTGATTATGATCCGAAAGTTTTTCCCGATATTCTCCCTGCCTTGACCGAAGCACTGGCCAACGATCCTTCGTTCAAGGTTCGTGCCGAGGCAGCAGAAAGTTTAGGGAAAATCAATTTGGTCTCGCCCAAGGCGGGCTACGCACTGGAACAGGCACTGAAATTCGATTCGGCCAAGGCAGTGCGAGATGCCTCGCGGTCGGCTTTGTTGCAATATCGAGTGCGGGGGTATCGCAGCGGGAAGGAAAACGACACCACTGCCACCCAAACGGAAGAACCCCCCTTGGCACGACCCAGCACCAGTCCGATGGCTCCGGGTACCTCGGCTGTCCGGCCGCCGGTTCAAGCGACCCCAATCGGCTTACCGAAAGGGTCTGTGGTGATTGGAGGACGAGTACAAACTCCTGAACCGCCTTTGGCCAAACCGCCGGTCACTGAAGTGAGTACCGCCAAGCCTGCCGCTCCGGTGGTTCCACAAAGCCGACCGGACGTTCCGCAACCGCCGATGATCCCCCTTGATCCAATGGTGCCGAGTGTGCCAAGTGTGCCGATGGTTCCCACTGTGCCGAGCGCTCCGGTGGTGACCCCGCCTAGCACACCGACCATTCCTTCTACTTTACCTACAGTTCCTGCTGTTCCGAGTATTCCCGCTTCTCCAACGGTTCCTGCTGCTCCTTCAACGCCTGCTTCTGCACCGATGGCGCCAGCTGCACCGGTCGGCCCTAGTCTTCAAGGTCCCGCTTTGGGGGTCCCCTCCAAGTGAGTGTGGGGGGACATGACCAAAAATCCTGATTTACCTTAATACTACCCTTTGATGACCCCGAGGGGGCGCAAACGGGCGACCCGTGCGGATAGGCCGGCACCGTGGACTACTTCAACCACTTCATCCACGTTCTTGTAGGCTTGCGGTTGTTCTTCGGCCAAACCGCGTTTCGATTGACTCATGGCAATGACCCCACGGGCTTCGAGTTCCTTGACGACTTTTTCTCCCGAAGCTCGGGCCACCGCTGCGGTTCGACTCATGGCTCGTCCTGCCCCGTGACAGGTGGTTCCGAAGGATCGTTCCATACTGCCGGGCAAGCCAACTAGCACCCATGAAGCGCGCCCCATATCGCCGGGGATAATCACCGGTTGCCCCACCGAGCGATAGACTTCGGGAACTTCGGGATGACCGGCAGGGAAGGCCCGTGTGGCCCCTTTGCGGTGGACCCAAAGTTTCTTCTTCACACCATCGACCGAATGCTCTTCGAGCTTGGCGATGTTGTGAGCGACATCATAAAGCATCGACATACCTAAATCCTGCCACGAGCGCTGAAAAATTTTGGCAAACACCTGCCGAGCTTGATGCATCAACAATTGGCGATTGCAAAAGCCAAAGTTAGCAGCAGCCCGCATGGCACCGATGTAACGGCGTCCTTCGGGACTATTGGCCGGTGCGCTAGCCAATTGGCGATCGGGTATCTCGAAGCCGTATTTCTTGGGCATATCTCGAAACAGCACGAGATAATCTTCACACACTTGGTAGCCCAGTCCGCGTGAACCGGAGTGTATGAGAACCACAATCTGCCCGAGTTCCAGCCCAAAGACCTTGCCGACTTCCGGATCAAATACATGATCAACCACTTGCACTTCCAAGAAGTGATTGCCCGAGCCGAGTGTTCCGCATTGATCCTTTCCCCGACTTATTGCGCGGTCCGAAACGTAATCGGGTTCGGCATCGGGAATGCAACCGTTCGATTCGGTAACCTCTAAATCGTGGCTGACTCCCCAGCCACGCCCGACGCAGTAACTGGCGCCCCGAGCCATGAGTTCTTTGAGTTCCTTTTCGGTAAACACGAAACTACCCGATTGCCCTGCTCCCGTGGGGATTTGTTGGAACAGGGCTTTAACGAGTTCTCGCATTCGGGGCTTGACCTCATCGAGAGTGAGATTGGTACGAACCAGACGAACACCGCAGTTAATATCGTAGCCAATGCCCCCCGGACAGATCACGCCCCCTTCTTCCGGATCGGTGGCTGCGACTCCGCCGATGCAAAAGCCGTAGCCCCAGTGAATATCGGGCATGGCGATGCTGGCCTTTTGGATTCCCGGTAAGCAGGCAACATTCGCGACCTGATCGGGGGCATTATCTTTTCGACATTGATCCAGCAGGTTTTCGTCAACAAATAGCAGACCGGGCACCCGCATACCTTGCTTGTACCACGAAGGAATGCGGACACAGCATGGATCGATTCGTTCCAAAGGACCGGTAAAAGCACTCTTCGACATTTGTATAATCCCTTAAATATCCACAATCACTTCAGCAAGCCACTGGGAGCCTTCTTGAACGACACGCAATTCGTGATAGGTAATCGCCTTGACCTCGTGGGACAGAACATGTCTTGCCGGATCGAACGATTCCCCGTGAATATCGGCCGTTAATCCTTGAGGATGAAGCTGAACCTCGAATCGATTCGAGAGAAATTTCTCGGACTCGAAACGATAGAGAACTTCCCGAAGGAAATCGAACAAAAGGTCTTCAGGGTTGGTTCCGGTTATCTCCAAGCGGAAGCGTTGTCGGGCGTGAATTTCCGAAGGATTGTCGAGCAAAGCTGCCATCAGACAGTGGCCCATTTCGGAAAATAATTCCGCCAGCGAGGGGGCAAACGCTCGTAAGCCCAAGTCGGCCGTGTGTTCAAGAAATTCGTACATAGGTCATGTGATACGAGACAATTTGGTCTTGCATAGGTTCAGGGGAAATAGTACGCAAGAATCCGACCCCCGATGTTCTGCATCTTCCAAGCGAATCGATTTAGGAAAAACAAGAAGAAATCGCTGATTGCGCAATGAGCCATCCAATGACAGACGGAAGGAGAACAATGAAAAGTACAAGACAATCCGTCAGATTTAGGGAACGATGAGATTTCTGTGACATATCAAACCGATTCCTCTCCGTAAAATAGTTCTTTGTGCCAGCAAGGGATCGATCATGAAACGAATACGGATAGGGAACGGTTGTGGTTTCTGGGGCGATAATCTTGATGCCCCGATTCGTTTAGCGGAGAAAGGTCAACTCGACTACCTGACGTTAGAGTATTTGGCCGAGCTGACCATGTCGATCTTGGCGTTGCTCAGGAACCGCGATCCCAAGGCGGGTTATGCCACAGATTTCATCGATGTTTTGTCTCGTCTCGGTCCGATTCTCCAAGCACAACCTCATCTGAAAATCATCACGAACGCGGGGGGCCTGAACCCCCAAGCCTGTGCCGAGGCTGCTCGGGCGGTTCTGAAAAAAAACGGCATCGAGAAAAAAATTGCCTACATCACCGGCGATGATTTACTTCCCAAATTCGCCTCCCTTCAGGAAAAGGGGCAGACATTTTCTCATCTTGATAATGGTAAGAATATCGTCGAAGTAGCGGATCGCTTGGTGAGCCTCAATGCGTATTTAGGTTCGGGGCCGATTGTGCAGGCGCTCGAGATGGGAGCCGAAATCGTGATTCCGGGGCGCGTGGCCGATGCCTGTTTAACAGTAGGACCCGCCCTGTATGAGTTTGGTTGGCAGGCCGACGATTATCAGAAAGTCGGAGCTGCCACAGCAGCGGGGCACCTGAT
>JAOAAA010000004.1 GCA_026419115.1 Gemmataceae bacterium | reverse complement strand
CGTCAACATGCCAACATGTCAACATGTCAACATTGTCAACATGTCAACATGTCAACATGTCAACGTCTATTAGGTTCACAGCAAAGGTCAGACTCCCTAGCAAATTAGGAAAACGAGGCAGTTTATTCAGGCATTCTGATGAGCAGATCAGCAGAATCAGGCTGACTAATCGTTACAACCGATTCATCCTGCACAGATCATGTAACTTTTTCAAATTATGTATGTTCGCAACGACCGTATCGATCCGAAGGATTTTCTAGGCTTTGTGCGTGGTGGCGGATTTGAGACCCGCTCACAATTTTCAACTTGGTCCGAAGAGACCGCCGGAGGATTGAAGATGCGAAATCTGACTAAGAAATTAGTGACCTTCTTGAAGAAAGAAGATGGTCCCACAGCCGTTGAATACGCTGTGATGTTGGCCCTGATTATCGTAGTGTGCTTGATCGCCATTACGCAATTGGGTGTCCAAGCCAACAGTACGTTCTCGAATGTCGGAACGAAACTGCAAGCCGCTACTAGTGGCAGCTGATCGAACGCTAAACCTTCCGGAGGAGTGGGCTGCGGACAAGCCGTCCTAAGCCCCTTCTCCTCAGAAACACATTTTTGAAGCCAAACGGAAAACGGACCACCAGTGGTGAGGGGCCACTCGCGTCCGAGAGAGCCTGCACACGAACATGTTTCCAAGGTCCAGACTCCCCGACCGAACGCTTCAAAAATGGGTTATGACGATAATTCAAAATGCAGTAATATTTGCTTCGATCAGAGGAAATCTATTTTGGTATAAAACAGCCAGAATATGAGAAATTTATGTTACAACTATAGGTACAAATTTTCGGGCAGATGAAAAAAAGAGGCTTGAAAATTTTACAGAATGGAGAGATGAATCTCTCCATTCGAGCAGGGAATTATTAGATTCTCTACTCACATACATAGTCTGGACTTAACCATCTTACCTAACCGGAAAAGAAACGCAACCAAAAAGGAAATCTTTTTGGAAAGTGACTTCCATTCGCCGTTGGAAAATGGTATCTCATACGCTCGTGGTGAGCGTGGAGTGTGTCTAGACATCTACGCAGTGTTCTACACCAAGGGAGGGTTAGAAGTGAGGAATCTTGCGCGAGCTTGTGTCAACTTTCTGAAAAAAGAAGACGGACCAACAGCAGTGGAATACGCGATTATGCTGGCCTTGGTCGTGACGGTTTGTATTGGGGTTCTTTCCACCGTCGGGACACAGGCAGGGAGATAGTTCCTGAGGGAATCCTGACATCACTCAATGCCCCTGACTGACAAGGAATTGTACGGTCCTAGGCAAGGATGTACCAACTGATTGAATGTAAGGCCGAGATTCCAATGCTCGGGAATTTCAGAATCATTCTACATTGGGAGGAATCAATTCGTGCGAAGTCTGTTTCGATCGAGTTGTAGATGGTTGAAGGGGGAATCAGGATTAACGTCCGCAGAGTATGCCGTCTCGATCGCCTTGGTGATTGTGATGACCATAACGGCCATCACCATGCTCAAAGGAAAATCTCAGCGTGCGGCAACGGAGCAACAACAGGCCGTTACCACTACGAAGTAAAAAGGTCAGTCACCCGAAATTTGGTTTGCTTTTCGATTGGGTCTTTTTCTTTCTTATCATTCTTTTCCCAATTATAAATCAATCGGGGTACGATTTACATACGAGTCCTAGTTTGAGGACTGGACTTCATCGATTTGTTTGATCTTCTGGGTATCGGCATCGAGGGTTCGTGTTCCACTGAGCCACAACATTCCCGTTAACAGAATCATTCCTGAAACGATGATCATCGCGGTCTGCATCGAACTCACATCAGCAATTCCTCCGATTATCATGGGAGAAATGGCATCGCCGAGTGCATGGATAATCAAGATATTCAAGGCGAACGCATTGGCACGAATCGCTCGCCGACTGGTATTCGCAAGGATCGTATTGGCCGGCCCCGTGTTGAAGAATAAGCCAAAGATCGCCACGAAGAGCAATAACCACGCTGCAGGGAAAGGGGTAAATAGCATCCCTAAAAACGCAGGAAACGAAATCAATGCCGACCAACCACACACCTGAAAATAGGCCCCTTTGATTCGTCCTCTCAAATAATCTCCTAACCAGCCTCCGCTCATGGTAGCAAATAACCCCGAGATCACAAGGATGACCCCGAAATACAGATTGATGCTCTCTAACCTCAGCGACCCTTCTACCAAAAAATCATCCAATAAGCGATCGCCGAATTCGTTCCGTTCTCGGGTACTCAGCGATAACGAATCGATTTTTCTTTGATATTGCTCAAACGAAATCTCTTCCTCGCTTAACACCGGTTCCATCCGTTGCAGCAAATTCAGAAAGGCGACATTTCTTTCGTCGGCTTTCTCCTCTTGTTGTTTCTGCGTTTGAAGCACCAGCTGGCGATGCCTTTCTACCGAGAGCAAAAATCGACTTTCCCTTTCAAAGATGTACAAGGGAGCAAACGCTGCCACTCCACCAAGGAAAAAGGTCGAACAGGTCATCCCCAGACTACAGGCCCGCCACGATTTGGTTCCCCATAATTCCTTGAAGATCTCTTTCCACGATACCGATGAGCTTCCCGAAGCCGCAGGGCTTCTACGAGTGGTATCCTTCATCATAAAGCAAATTAGCCCCAACAGCACCCCAGGTAAGACCACCACGCCGAAGGCCCAACGCCATCCTAATAAGCCACCGATCATTCCACCCAGCACAAAGCCCAACGCACTTCCTATCGGAATCGCCATGTAGAAGATCGACATAATCCATCCTCGTCGTTGCACCGGATAGTACTCCGACAACATCGCTGGGGCGATGGGACCATACGCCGCTTCTCCCACCCCGACAAAACACCGGCTGATGAGCAACATCACATAACCGATTGCCAACCCCGACATCCCACTGGCCAAACTCCAAACGATCACCGCCATGCCGATGATCCCCCAGCGATTCCACTTATCTGCTTGACGGCTGAAGACAGGGGCCATCACCATGTAGGTGATCAAAAAGAACGAGGTCAACGAACCCAGCTTGAAGTTTAACAACGGGTCATCATACGAGAACAACGCTCCCTTGATCCGTGATAAGGTGGCCGACAGAATTTGCCGATCGATGTAGTTGAATAGATTAATCGCCAGCAATAGAATCAGAACCTTCCGAGCACTAGGAAGGGTTTGCTCAGGGGCAGCCGATGGGGTTTCATGCGGTATCGCCATAATCGCCTTTGCTCTGCAGGGGAAGAATTGCTCAGTTTATAGAACTCGATCCACGAATCCAAAACAGGCACTTCGATTTCTTCGCCATGGGGTGTACTCGAAAATGAGTTGGGGGTTCCAATAGGGATTTTGGAGTTCCAATAGGGATCCCATTGGCTGCTCTGGCTCACGCACACCAATGCCGATCACTTACACATTCCTTTTCTTCCACCTCGCACCTCGACTTTTCAACCTCCTATTGAAACTTTTTATTTCCCCTTCGATTACTCCCCTTCCGATCGACTTCCCTTTCTCCAAACCCTTCTGAGCGGATTATTAAAAGAGTTTGCAAAGTAACTTGCGCCCTTCATCAACGATGATTGGTTCGCAAGTGTCGATGAATTCCTCAAGTCGAGTTTGCTGGGGGAGTTTTTCAAGTCGCTGGACAATATTAAACAGTTGCTATGCCAAAACAGCTTTTTGATAGGGGACGTGAAAGGTTACGGTTTTGTTTTTGGATGAGGACATAAGGGTACTCGAAAAGGGTATTTCTGTACATGAGTAGATGTCTTGGCCTTCAGCCCCCCAACTCTTTTTCGGATAAAACCTATTTCCTTGGCTCGTTACTTTCTATTCCAAATATGTCTACTGATCTAAATTCGGTGGGATTTTATTGGGATCGATGCCGAGTTGTTTGAGCATTTCGCGAAGTCGTTCATTCTGCTGAGCCAATTCTTTGGCCTTTTCTTCCTCCTGTTTGGCTCGTGATTCCGCTTCGAGTTTGGCTTTCGCTTCGGTCTCAGCGCGTTTTTCGGCTTCGAGTTTGGCTTTCGCTTCGCGATTGGCTCGATTCTTTTCCCGTTGCAACTGTTTTTGCTGTTGTGCCAACCTTTCTGCCTGAATTGCTAAATACTCTCGTGTGGGGCGCAGCAACTCGCCGTTCGGTCCATAAATCTCTAACCTGTCTCCGGACCAATCGAATCGTATCCCCAAAATCTCGGAGGTCCAATTTGTTCCTACGATCTGTTCTTTGAGTTCGTTCTCCTCTCGCAGAAAAACTCGGACTTCGGCGGGATCGGTGAATAACCAATAGAACTCTTGCACACCATATTTTTCGTACCAGTCTCGTTTTTCTGCGATCTCCTTTTTGGTGTTCGAGTTGGAATGAATTTCAAACACAATGCTGGGAATCACGCCATTCTCTCGGTGTTGAACGTAAGATTCACGGCCTTCGGGGCGATATTGAGGGACGCCGAAACAGACCATGACATCGGGAGCCATCCAGATGCGACTATCTCCTGCAACCGGATACCAAGCGAGATCGGCAAAGATGCCGACCTCATGTTCACGATCACGAAAGAGAAGCCGGAGGTTATCGACGAGGAGGGTGATGTAATCGAAGTGGATTTGCGATTCGGCCAATCGTTCCTCCGGATGAGCAGGGTATTCGATGTCGGGCAATTCAGTGAGATCGATGTTCCTCATCGTGGATGCTCCCTCAGGTTTCCGTTCATTATACCCCGTTTTTTCTTATCGTTATCACAGCATGAAATTTCTCACCAAAGGTAGAGGATTTGGTATCTCCCGTTTGTCTCGGGTTCTCAAAATGTGGTGGAGAATTCCTTGGATCGACTACGATTTTGCAAGGGAATTTGCTAAGATCAATAGTATGCCAGAAAATGAATCGAACCCTGTAAATCGTCGGGCCTTTCTCCGTTCGGGAGCGGCCGTGGGTGCTGCTGTGACCCTGAGCGCTTCCAGTTACGCGAATGTGCTTGGAGCCAACGAACGTCTGGGGATAGCCTTTATTGGTGCCGGCGCTCGGGCACAGGCTCATGTTCATCTCATCCTAAAGTTTCAGAAAGAGGGGCAAAACCTCCAGCCCGTCGCGGTTTGTGATGTTTGGGATGGCCATGAGGACGAATTCATTCAAGAATTTCCTGTCGGCAATTTTACCAAACGAACCTATAGCCAAGGTCTGTATCCGACGGCTCGCAAACTAGGATTGAATCCGAACGATACGCAACGAGTCACCAAAGACTATCAACGAATACTGGACCTCAAAGAGGTCGATGTGGTTTGCATCGCTACCCCCGATCATTGGCATGCAGCGATTACCCTCGATGCCATCCAAGCGGGCAAGGATGTGTATGTGGAACGCCCTTTGGCTCGGACCTCTGCGGAGGCCAAGTCGATCGTGGAAAGGGCAGGGAATGCGGGTCGAGTCGTTACCGTGGGGGTTCAAGGTGTGACCGATCCGAGTTGCCAATTAGCACGGGAGGCGATCCAAGCAGGGCGAATTGGTCCGTTGGTGCAAGCCAGTTTCGCCATCAATCGATCCGACCCCCGAGGGATGTGGCGGTTTTATCGGGTCATCCCCACTATGACTGCGAAAACCATCGATTGGCCAAACTGGTTAGGTTCCGGAAAGAGCATTGAGGGAAAGCCGATTGGTCCCGAATTGCAGGCAAGGCCTTTTGATCGCACCACTTTTGCCCAATGGCGTTGCGATGCGACCTTTTCGGGGGGGCCGCTCACCGAATGGCTTTATCCCACCACGGTCCGATTTTTAGCAGCAACGGGGTTGCAAACACCTCGCCGAGTCATGGCCTTGGGGGGCCTTTATCAGGAACGCGATGGCCGAAGTATCCCCGATATGGTCACGATTACTGCCGATTATGATGAAGGTTGTCAACTCATTCTCACCTCAACCACATTAAGTAACTACCCAGCAGAAGAGGTGATTCGAGGGCGGGCCGGTACTCTGAAGTTCATTAAAGGTGGGGTTCAGTTTTTTGCGAACGAATCCAGTCTGCCGGCACGACTCGAAAAGTCGGCGGCCCCTCAGGAAGTTTTGGTCGGTAATGCTCCCACCAATGAAACACAAGCCTTGTGGCTCGATTTTTTGAATAAGGTTCGCACACGCGATCGACAAACTCTGTGTCCTCCCGAATTAGGTTTTTCCGCTGTCGTTTTGATTGAGATGGCTACCCAAAGCCTGCACACGGGACGGGTCATCGTTGCCTAAATTTCTTTTCGGTGGAGGTCATCATCGCTTAAATTTCTCTCCGGCGGAACCGACTCGCACACCAAGCGGTTGCCAAAAAACGAAGGTTTTGGACATACCGACCCGTCAACCGTTTGGGTTCTTGAAGCAGTCGATAAAGCCATTCCAGACCGATTTTCTGAAATATCTTGGGAGAGCGTTTGACGACGCCGGCAACAAAATCTAGCGATGCTCCCACTTGCACGGAAACCGGTACACCCAATCGATCCAGATTGTTTACAATCCAAAACTCTCCCTTGGGCTGACCGAACGCAACCATCAGAATGTCGGGTTTTGTCGAGCGAATTCGAGTCAATAGTTCTTCATGTTCCTGTTCCGATAAGGCTCGAAAGGGAGGGCACTCGGTACCGGCAATCTGTAAATGGGGATATTTTTCCTGAAGGCGTTGGGCTGCTTGAGCGGCAATGGTTGGACCGGCTCCCAATAAGAAGAGGCGATAGCCTTTTTGAGCGGCCCGTTCCGCCAAGCGATAAATCAAATCCGAGCCGGTGACCCGTTCGGGCAAAGGTCGATCGCGGAGTTTCGAGGCCCAAACCAAGGGCATTCCATCGGCTAGTATGAAGGCGGCCTGTCGATTCACTTCCTGTAACTGAGGATTCTGATCCGTGAGCATCGCATAGTTCAAGTTGGCAGTGATAAAGAAGCTCGGTTTACGGGCATGAATCAGTTCCTCGATCGCATCGAGTGTTTGCTCCATCGTCCAAGGAACGAGCGGTAAACCCCAAACTGGAACAGGTTTTAACCTGAAGGGCGAACTGCGATTCTGTACCACCGATTCGGTCACAAGCCACCTTTTGAAAATAAACCTTACAGGCAAAGAATCCGGAAAATCGAGATAATGTTTCCCAAATGAATCAGAAAATGCTAATTCAATCCGGAGACCTTGGAGACAATTACACAATGGTTTGGGAAATTATAGCTTGGATTGGGGTGGCATTCTGTGCGGTACCCCTTCTTTTTTTAACCCTCGAAGCGTTGGCCTCCCTAATCCCACGGCGTTACCGGTTGTTCCAAGGTTCGCGGCCCAATTGTGTTGTTTTGATTCCGGCACATGATGAAGCCTCGGGGATTAGCCTGACCTTGGCGAAAATCAACAAACAATTGCAGGCGGGGGATCGGGTTGTTGTGGTGGCTGATAATTGCTCCGATGCGACCGCACAATTGGCAAAAGAAGCCGGCGCAGAAGTGTTGGAACGATTTTCCGAAACAAAACGAGGCAAAGGCTTCGCGTTGGATTTTGGCCTGCGATATTTGGAAGCGAATCCGCCGGAATATGTGGTGATTCTCGATGCCGATTCCGATCTCGAAGAAGGGAGCCTTAATCAACTCATTCATCAATGTCATCAGACCCAACTTCCGACCCAAGCGATTTATTTGATCGGCACAGGTCGAGAACCTGATCCCAAAAGACGATTTTCTGCGTTTGCCGTCCTACTCAAAAACAAGATTCGCCCTTTGGGACTCAATAACTTGGGGTTACCCGTCCTATTAACGGGTACAGGAATGGCCTTTCCTTGGAAGGTCTTGCGATCGGTCCATCTGGGAACGGGGAACATCGTGGAGGATATGAAGCTCGGGCTGGACCTCGCCCGTGGGGGATACCCTCCGAAATTATGTCCCCTTGCATGGGCCAACGGGGCGGCTGCTCCCGATTTGGAGAGCACCAAAAAACAACGGACTCGCTGGGAACAGGGGCATCTTCGGACCCTTTTGAGAGAATCCCCCAAACTCTTTCTCAATGGATTGTTGCGGTTGAATATCAAACGGGTCGCCCTTGCGATGGAGCTGGGAATTCCCCCTCTTTCGTTGCTTGGACTCGTGGTTTTGAGTTGTTTGATTTACCTGATTATCACAATTTTCCTATTTTCAACTAATTATATCCCTTTAATGATTCTAATTTTCTTGATTATTATAACGTTTCAGTCGATAGTATTAGCAGCCCTAGCCCATGGTCGAGATCGGTTTAGTTTAACGGATTTAACGATTATGCCGATTTATTTGGCATGGAAAGTACCAATTTACCTTGGTTCTTTGCTCAGGCCTGAAAAACGCTGGGTCCGCACCAAGAGAGATTGAAGAAATTCGTTAATTTGGACTGATTATTCTTATTGACCTACCTGATATATCTGGTATGATCCGATTAACCTCTCCAATATAATTAATCGGGAACGTTTAGTCAATCGTTAGATTTATAAATGAACACTGTACTCGTACCGAGTCCGATAACACAACTCAAAACGGGAATCCTTCCTGCGGGAGTTATCCCCGTTTACCTTCGCTCGACGAGTGCTCCCTCGGCATCGTATCAAACGGCCAAAAGGGCCCTCGATGTGGTTGTTGCCTTGACGATGCTTTTGGCATTGACCCCTTTGTTTTTGATTGTTGCCCTGTGCATCAAATTCACTGATGGGGGGCCGGTATTTTTCACTCAAAAACGTGTAGGCTATCGGGGCCGTATTTTTGAGTTTGTCAAATTTCGCTCGATGATCGTTAACGCAGAAGCCAAAAAAGAAAGTCTTCTCAAGCTGAACAAACACACCGGAAATTCGATCACCTTCAAAATGGTGCGCGATCCTCGCGTTACTTGGATTGGGCGCATTATTCGTAAAACCAGTATCGATGAACTTCCTCAGTTGTGGAATGTTCTGAAAGGGGAGATGACTTTGGTGGGGCCTCGTCCTGCCGTGATTAGTGAAGTCAAAAAATATAATCTCCGTGAACGACGACGGTTGAATATGGTACCAGGGCTAACCTGTATTTGGCAGGTTTCGGGGCGATCTGATCTGGATTTTCGTCAGCAAGTCGAACTCGATATTCGTTACGATCGAGAACGCTCTCTTTGGCTCGATCTCAAACTTCTGTTTCTGACCATTCCTGCTGTTCTCAGTGGGAAAGGGGCTTATTAATCCGTTAGGTTTTTGCCTCTGCTTTAGTGCTGACCTTTTGGGAATACTCAAGATACTCATGTGATCGTTAGACGAATCCCTTTTCGAGAATGCTTTGCAAATCATGTAGAAACAGTGATCGAACTCGCTCTTTTGAAAGAACGGGGGCTACGCTCCCCTCACAAATAGGGAAATCGAGAAATAAGAAAGTGTTCCCCGTTTGATGGATTGGTCTGGGGAATTTTACTGGGTGATGAGTGAACTCAAACGGGTTTAAGAATTCCCTGCAGGGTCTTTTCCACCGATCCAAGGGCCTGCCAGTTTTTGATAGTCGGGCGGGGTGAGTGTGCTGCCGGAATCCCCTCCTTGCCAACCGATGATTTGGCTGGGTTTATCGCGTTTTTTGCTCCGAGCTTCGAGACGGTCTGCCCATGAAGAATCGGCTTCGCGGGTGGTTCGCTTCTCAGCATCCCAGAAATAAATTTTTCCTGTTCGGTAGCTTTGAACGCCCATTGCAACGGTGGTGAAGGCAGCGGCACCCAGTTCGGGGGTCGAGAGGGTTTCGCGATTTCGTTTCCGAACACATTCGAGGAAATTTTCCCACAAGGCATAAGTGGCGTTCCCCTTCTTATCGTTGTTGAAGACAAAAGAAGGTTTGCTTAAAACATCTTTGGGTTTGGCAGGTCCCCCCGAGATTTCTTGCTCATAAACTTCAAAGCCGGTCATGTAATCGCCGCCCCCCGTGAACTTGAGGGTGCCCAATCGACCGCGAATCATCTCTCCGAGTTGGGTATTGTTGCACATCGTGGCGGAGATGATGATTTGGCAACCTTCGTTGTAGTCGGCTACCACGGTTGCCACATCGGGAACATCGCGGCCATCGTATTCCAGATAAATGCCTCCTGCACCGGCAACCCGTGCTGGGAAACGGACCCCCATTGCGGCAATCAGGTGGGTGGTTTGATGAACGAATAAATCGGTGAACATCCCGCCACCAAAAGGCCAATAGCAACGCCATTGCGCCCAAACGGCTCGGTCGAAGGGCATTTCTTCCGGTTTGGGGCCAATCGGTTTTCCGAGACATTCAAACTTGTGTCCAAGGAATAAATCCCAATCGATTGTTTCGGGGGTCATATCTTTCTTCAAAGGATAATATCGCCATTGTCCCCCAATGTAATTGCGGTAGTAGCTGGTTTGACCTTGGAAGATATGCCCGAGCTTGCCGGAACGAATGTAGTTGTAGGCTTCGCTCCAAGTGGGATCGGCCATGCTTTGCACGCCGACAGTGAAAACCCGATTATGCTTCTTGGCGGCATCGGCCACGGCAATCGCTTCTTCGATGGTACGGGTCATGGGCTTTTCGCAGTAAATGTCCTTACCCGCTTCCATGGCATCGAGACACATTTTAGCGTGCCAATGGTCGGGGGTAGCCACTACCACAATATCCACATCTTTTTGATCGAGAATCACCCGATAATCTTTGTTGACGTGTTTGGTATCGTCTTCTTTCAGTCCACAGCGTTTCGCAGAGGGATACAGGCCTCGGCCTTTTTTGTTCCCTAATTCGGGGTCCCCTTTCCACACATCGCACACAGCCACGGGACGGACCCCTTTCTTTTCTTCCTGCATTTGCAAGATAACGTCGATGTGCTGTTGGCATCGTCCACCGACACCAAGAAAGCCGATACGGAGTTCCTCGTTGGCACCGTAAACACGGCTGTAACTGGCGGCCGACAAGGTCAATGCTGAACCTGCGATCAGCCCTGTTTTGAGCATATCTCGGCGATCGAGTGGTGTTGATTCGTTCATAGAAAGACTCCGGGAGAGAAATTTTGCTAGGTTAATAAACCTTTGGGTTATTTTGAGTTTCCATCGCAGAAGTTCAATAGGAATCGCCGGACATTCCTCAAACCCAAGGTGGTTCTGTCCTCTTGTGTCCTCGTGGTTTCGCGGCAGTGTAGCCTCGTGACTGTGTGACCCTGTCGTAGTGTAGCTTTGTGTTGTCGTGGTTGTGTGGGATTCCGATTTCTTGCCTGTCTCGGTAGTGGTGATCCATATCATAGTTTCGTCGCCGATAATTTGTTTTCCCTCTCTTCGATTGAAATGTTGCCATGCGAGTGCTGATTACTGGTGGATATGGATTTATTGGGGCGTGGATCATCCGCAATTTATTATCCCAAGGGGCGCAAGTCTGGGTGTATGACTTGAAGGAAGACCCCCGTCGGTTACGTCTGATCCTGCCTGAATCGGAAGTTCAAAAAGTGCAGTTTGTTTCGGGAGATGTGACCCATCTTGGGCAATTACAACAGGTGATTCAACAGCACGCTATTTCCCACGTAATTCATTTAGCAGGCTTGCAGGTCCCCACTTGCCGAGCGAATCCCATTCTGGGAGCCACGGTGAATGTGGTGGGGACATTGTGCGTTTTCGAGGCAGTCCGACTAGCAGGCTCTCAAATCAAACGTCTCGTTTATGCCAGCACGGCAGCGGTTTTTGGCCCTCCTGAGAAGTATCCGGCGGGTCCCCTTGCCGACGATGTGAAACTTTTTCCCGCGACCCACTATGGTCATTTCAAAGTCTGCAACGAAGGAAATGCGGCCGTCTACTTTCAAGATTTTGGGATTTCCAGCGTGGGGCTTCGACCTTGGACCGTTTATGGTGTGGGGCGTGATTTGGGCATGACCAGCGAACCGACCAAGGCGATTAAATCGGTAGTCTTGAAGCGACCCTATCACATTTCCTATGGGGGTTGGCAGGATTTGCAGTATGTGAACGATGTGGCTTTGGCTTTCATTCGGGCTTTAGAAGCTCCCTATCACGGGGCCAAAAGCTATAACCTACGGGGGGCCGTTGTTGATATTCAGACATTCCATCGAGCGTTGTGTGAAGTGGCTCCCGAAGCCAAAAACCTCATCACTCATGGCGATCGTCAATTAACCATTGCTTTCGATCTTTCCGACGAGGCTTTTCAAAAGGATTTTGGTCCCCTTCCGAAAACCCCACTTCAAGAAGGGATTCGGCAAACGATCGAGATTTTCAAGCAGCTTCAATCGCAAGGAAAACTCGATACCGCAGATTTAGAAGCCTCGCCGGCTCCCGCACCAGTCACCACAGACGAACCGTAGTCGATCTGACTGGATCGAGAGAATCGGTTTTCTGGATAATCCCAATGATCGAAGTTAAAAGACGAATCTTAGTCGATTTTGCCTAATTGATAGAATCTGCAAATCTGGCTCATTCCTTACGTTCCAAGTGACGATAAAAGATTATGGTGGATTTTGGAGAAAGGAGTCTCCCGATGCGGCGATGGTTTGCGTTCCTTGGAGTGAGCATAGTGGGGGTAGGGATGACCGGTTGCGTTTCCAAAGTGACGCACACCACGAATCTACCGGTACCCGATGAGAAGGGGGGCTATCGCCGAAGTGAAATTGTTGCGGACCCCCCACCGGAGGTTTCGCCCACGATTCGCCAAACCGAACCGGCCCGCATTGCCACGGCTTGGAGTAATGTGGTTCAGATTGGAGCCGACACCACCAAGGGAGGTGCCCCTTTCCCTTGCCTTTCTTGCCGAGTTTATATCTTTGGGAAAGATCAAACCTATCCTCTCAATGCCGATGGGGGACATTTCATCGTTCGTTTGTACGATGCGACTCCCAAGGAGAATCCTGCAGACGAAAACAAGTTGTTGGAGTTGTGGAATATCGATTCCACCAAATTACCCGTTCTGAAGAAAAAAGACCTTTTCGGCGAAGGCTATTCGTTAATTCTGCCTTGGAGTACTTACAGTCCCGATGTGCGAAAAATTAGTGTGACCGTAGAATACCGCTATCAATCGGACCTACCAGCCTTGCCGACCTCGGTCCCAGCGAGCTTTATTGAGCCGCCGTTTTCGCCGGACCCTAGTTTCGACAAAGCCAAGGATGTTCGGAAATTGGTCTCGGTTCCAGAAGTGTTGACCGTCGATCATAGTGTTGTTCTGAGTAAAGTGCGGGAACGAACGCCGACCCCGCCAAAACCCAATGCCACCTTGCCAGAACCCAAATCCTTGCCGCCACTAATCACGCCGAGTAAGCCCTAGAGCCATTTCCTATTGAATGTAGCGATTGCGATCGCCGCTTGTCCTATTATCCCCTGACCTTCTGGCATTCTTCACATTCGGACAATCTCCGAACCGCCCCAGTCGTGTTGTAAGCTATTTCACTTTGGGAAGCCACGCTAAAATTACCTTCGCAACTTGGTTCATACTGTTGGCACTGCATTTGTCGGGAGTGTCGGAAAGTTTATGCCAATGCTCTTCGTAACCTTTCAGGTCGATAATGTCGATCGTCGGGATACCAACGGCATTGAGGGCCAAGTGATCATCTTGAATTTCCAAGCCTTGGTCCCAAACGAATGCCCGCACTCCTTCTTTCTTTGCAATGGCCCATATTTCCGTGACGAGTTCCTTGGCCATATCGTAGGAGTTGAGTTCAACACGATACTCGGCCCCCTTGTGAGCAAATAGATCGAGCAAGATGCCGGCAATGTATTTATGTTTTGGGGGATTCTTTTTGTAGTCGTTCGCAAAAAATTCCGAACCTAGAAAGAATTTGTCCCGAGACTTGTCGAAGATGTATTCCTCAGCATCGAAGAGAACGAAATCGACACCCACTTCCAGTTTCAGGTCTTTCATATGATGGGCCAATTCCATTAAAAAAGCCACAGTGGATGTGCCATCGTTCGCACTGAGAAAAGGTTTATCCCAGTTTTTACGGGGTTCTTCATGGGCAATCGGGCGTGTGTCGTAATGACCACAGATTAATACCCGCCGTTTCGCTTCAGGGTGCCAAGTGACAATCATGTTGGCAAGAGGAATCGGGTCTTTCACACTCGGTTGCCGACCCATGAACTTTTGGAGAGTGACCTTCGCCCCGTGTTTCTCAAAATGAGCCGTGAGTAATTCTTGCTGTTTGAGCATTTCCTTAGAGTTGCTCCAACGGGTGCCCAAATCACAAAGGGTTTTCAGGTAGCCCATCGCTCGTTCGCCATCAAAAGGGCCAGCTTTAACGGGTTCCCCGTCGCGTCCTTCCGCGAATTTTTCTTTGGTTGATTGGGCACCGATCCCACCACAAGAATTCAACATCAGAGCCGCCCCCATTAACGAGAACATCCCGAGTCGCACAATCCACATCGATGATTGGTTCATTTGATTCTTTCTCAGAAGGACAAGCTCACTGCATTTGAAGGACCGGCTCTCTCTTCTTTATACTCAATCTTCTTCAGATTGGGAATAGAACGTGGATTGGCCAAAACCTACAGAACAGAACAGAGAAGATTATTTTTTGACCTTATCTAGATCGAGTTTGTAAAGAATCTGATTGTAATTGTATCGGGGTGTCTTGAGCGGATTGCCCGAAAAGTCGGCGGTATAAGTCCCCTCGAAGTAGATCGTTCTCCCCCCATCACGATCCAGAAAGGCATGCTGCACTGGGTTATAGAAAGACATTCGATCATGAGTAACGATTTTAACGGCTTCGCGCCAAGGACCCGTAAGAGTCTCGGCTTCCGCGTACCAGACCTCGCCCAGTGCGGAGGTTCCCATTTCTTGATTGGCGATCAGAATCCATTTTTGGCGGTATTCATTCCAGCGGATCGAGCCACGATGCAGCAGGATCGGTTGACCGGTTTCTCGATCTCGTGGGGTCCAAAAGCATTGTTTCTCTTGGAGTTTTTTCTCTCGGACTTGTCGAAATTCCTCGCGACTTGAGGAGGGTTTTTCCCCTTTGACCCATGTGAGTTGACCAGTTTGATAATCGATTTGAGCACTTTCCCAAGATTTTGGTTCCGTGAATGATTCAACGGTTGCTTTTATGCGAACCCTAGGAAAAGGCTCGCAAAAGTAGAGGTAAGCCCCAGATTTATCCGAGTGGTACGTTACTTGGGAACCGTCGGGCCAAATAGGAAAATCTAAAGGAATTTCTTTAACGAACTCAAAACGTTGTTTTTGGTCGTTCCATTGACACAGGCCCCTGCGATGAGTGGTAAGGGGCGGCTTGATTTTGGTGTACATCGCCCAGAGCGTTTCTTGATTGTGAGCATCCTTCAGCACACACAAGCCAAATATCCACGTCGGTCCTTCGCCTGGCATCTGAGCGACGGGAGCCACAAAACCTTTGCCATCCTCGAAGTATTGGTAACGAAAACCGGCTTCAAAATCCTTGCTTGATTTCTCGGGCAGGTCGCAGCACGCCCCTGTGGTATGAAAGTTCCCTAAAGGGTACAAGGCACGAAGGGTATCTCCCCAAAAGAAGAAAATTTTACCTTGGTACACTGCAGCTTGAACACTATCGCAACCGATGACCTGTGAACGAAGAGCAGGAATATCTAACGGTTTTTTGAGTCCCAGAAGCTCGGTGTCGCGATAAATTCCCAACCCAGTGAGACGAGATAATCGATCGGCAATGTTCGTTTTTTCAACTTCGATCGTGGCAGAGCCTCCTGCTTTTGTTTCGAGAGTGATGCCCCGTATCCCAAAGCCATCGGCCTTGAATCGATAACCATGCCCCGAGATGGAAAAATGGACTGCCTGTCCCAACAAATCGAGGTCGTCAAAGGCCACACGACCGGCACTATCGGTGGTGTAGGTGACCTGTGCCGTCGTGGTGAGATCGATCAGGGGAACGCCTCTTTTAGTCTGCGAGTCGATCACCGTGATGGCAAAAGGAACCGGGGGGGGCCCGGAATAAATCGGAGTATTAATCAAACTGAGTAAAACAATAATCAATGCAATTCGTATCATCAGTTCCTCAAATTTGGGATCGAATTTTTTTCAGATACATAAAAATGTATCAACGGACATGATATAGCTTCCCAGTATTAACTCACACAGATGGTTCCATCCGATGTCGATCTGGATGACTCAATGAATCCGATGCCCCAAAATCGCTATGTGATGAGGTGAAGATGAGATCAACTAACTAGTCAACGTGTTTAGGAATCATGTTAAAATTGGAGCGGGATGATCCCGTTCAATGATCCTCAAACTGATTGAATATTCTGCAGCGATCTTTTTCAAAATTGTTGAACGACTCTGTTCGATCATTTCCAAACGGAATCTCGAATCAAAAATCGTGGGTCAAAAATCAAGGACCAAGAACAATCAGACCTTCACTTATCGAGTTCTTTTTTCCAATTCATCATTGCGATCGTTAATTGGGAAGAGGTTGTTGTAAAACTTCCCTTTAATTCCATGCATTGGGTGGCTTCCCGTTTTTTTCCACATTTGATCAGGCGAACGATTTTGGCTGCCTCCTTATGAAAGTTTGCATGAAGTGCTTTGACCTTTTGAAAATGATCTGATTTTTTCTCGGCAAGTGTTAGGCCTTCGAGCCATCGACCAAATTCGCAAAGATTATCGGGTTCGATCTGTTCGGGAGAAAGATCATTTGCTCCGTTGGCGATCGCTGTAGTCAATTTTTGTTTCCACTCACCATGTTTACCAATAGCTTTCGTGATGGGACTGATACTCATATCGACTCCAATGAGAATTTTTACGGTTTAGATTGGGCTTGGAATCTCTACTTGAAATAGAAATTCGGGCCGTCATAAAGTCCATAGAAAGCAAATCACATGGTTGATGAGAAAGTGGAAGATCTTTTCTCAGAAATCATTTTTCAACGAGAATAAATTTCTTCTTGCAGATTAATTTTGTTGGGAAACTTATTTCATATCGAAATGGATTTATACTTAAGGATTTCGCTCGGCAAGAATTTTTTCCCTCTGAGTCATGGTAACGATCGCTGTTTGCTAGAATGTATTTTTGCAGGCTATACGCATTTCTCATTTTGTGAACCAAACAAAATTAGCCCTGTGGTGCTGTTAAATTAATAGATCCGAAACCCAGGCCCGAACCTAACGGTACTCAGAATTAGGCTTCAGGTGATAGTTATTGTTTGGAAATTGGTATATTGTTAATCAGAATGAATTCCATGCTCTCTGCTCGATCGGTGGAAGAGGGCATTTGTGCTTGGGTTTTTCCGTCAGGGCCGATGATTCAAGCACCACTAGCCCAGCCTGTGTTGGAATCTTTTCCGAATTATCCACAAAGGCTTTGACTGGCTCAAAGAAATGGCGGCTTCACTCGGCGAGGTGTTGGAATCTTTTCCGAATTATCCACAAAGGCTTTGAGGTTCTTCTTGTCCGATCCATCGGCGCAGATTGCGATTCCTACTTTTGATCCTTTTACCTCAAAAACGTCGTAAGGATTTCCCACCTCGACAAATCCTTTCTCTTTGGTCAGATAAATTTTACGGTGCGTACCAATGATTTGACCTTTGGGATCGATCACAAAATGAGTGTTCCACCTTTTGCCTGCTTTGTCTTGTTCGGCGAGGCCGGCCTTTAGGTAAATCCCTTTTTCTTGCGCTGTTTTCTGAAGGGTCTTCACTTCAGCACCTTCAAGGCTCAGCAAGTCATTTTGTCACTGAATCGATACCCATTCAAAGAAAGCTTGGGGAAACCCACGAATTCGGCTCCCTTTTCTATCGCTTGGTCGAGGAAATACAGGTGAGGCTTGAGATTTGTTTGAATATTTTTTTGATTTTCCGTCATATTGGGACCATCAGAGTACAAAGACTTGATGTTGATCAATGCGATTTTCGGCTGATCGGGATTTATTTCCGGCTTCGTTTGGGCTTTTGCTGGTGAAGCCGCGAGAAATCCCAAGATGAAAATCGTCATTGAATAGGGAGATGTGTTACTCATAAGCAACCAAGGAAACTTCATGATGAACCTTAAAAATTGTGAAAAAAGGGGATTGATCCACGAATGACAAGTGAGAGATCGCGATCCCTCTTTTCGGGGGTTCTCTATCTCAATCGATCATACAATTTTCCCCAGAAGTCTCGAATTAGAAGGAGAGGTTGTGGCGAATGTCATTGAGACCGAAGGTTTGGTCAAGGTCTATAAACAAGTCCAAGCACTCAAAGGGGTGAGCTTGTCGGTGAAAAAGGGGGAAGTGTTCGGTCTGCTCGGTCAGAACGGTGCGGGCAAAACAACCCTCATCAAAATTCTTTTAGGTATCGTGAAAAAAACAGCGGGTGAGGCCGCCCTTTTGGGGCAACGGGTAGGTCCGGCTGAAATTCGAAAACGTGTGGGGTATCTACCGGAGGATCACCGATTCCCCGAATATCACACGGGGTACAGTCTCATGGATTTTTATGGTGAGCTGTACAAGATGGGCGTCAACGATCGCAAGAAGAAAATTCCTGAGATTCTCGAACAAGTTGGTATTGCAGGGAGAATGCACTCAAAAATCCGGACTTATTCAAAAGGGATGAAACAACGTCTGGGGGTCGCCCAAGCGATCTTACATAATCCAGAAGTGATTTTTTTAGATGAACCAACGGATGGTGTGGATCCGGTGGGCCGACGAGAAATTCGTGAAATGATCGAACAACGCAAAAAAAACGGGGCCACGGTGTTTGTTAACTCTCACTTGTTGGGAGAGATCGAACTGATGTGTGACCGTGTGGCCGTGATGCAACGCGGCAGTTTGGTTCGGGTCGGGACTGTGGACGAACTCACCAAGAAGAGGAATACGTATGTGATTGGGACCGCCCCCGTCAATTTCCCGATCGAGTCTGTCCGTCAGGCAGGGTATGCGGTGAAATTGGTGGAGGGCGGACGTTACGAAGTGGAGCTACCCGAAAATCAAACCATTGACCCTGTTCTGGAAATCCTCCACACCAAAGGCTTCCGATTACGGCATTTGGTTGAGAAGAAACAAACGTTAGAAGATGTGTTTATTTCTATGATCGAATCATCAGAACCGGGCGTAGATCGGGCCCGAAAGAATCGAGGAGAAGAACGCCTATGACTCCCTTAGCTATTCTGAAAGACTCTATTCGTGAGAACCGAGACAGTAAAATTCTTCTGGTTCTTATGATCTTATCGTTATTGTTTTCCTTCTTCCTCTTGAGCATGAGTTTTGAACCTGTCTCATTTGACAAAATGCTCGTAAAAACGGATGAAGTGCTTCCGTTGGAGGTAGGAAATCGTGCGAAGTTTGCCAATTTTCAGAAGTTCAATTTCCAAGCTAAAACGACCGACTTTCAGACGATCGAAGCGGCACGAAATCCAGCCAATGGGAAATACAAATTTCGTTTAACGATTGAATCGGGGCAGAAAGGAAGAATCTATCGCAGTTTTGCTGGGCCAATCATCAAGGATGATCCAGAGTTGGAAAACCTTCCTAACGTAAAGGACCCCAAAGAAAAAAGTACAGGTGAAGACCCGTTTGTTGTGGCTGTGTATCTGTGGAACACGGATAAGACCGGCGAGAGGAATAAATTCCTCACGGGCTTTGGGGGAGATGCCGCGAACCAAAAAATTTCCATCACCCCAGAGCAAATGATGAATTGGGTTAAAGAGATTTACGATTTTCACCTGAACACCAAAATCGATAAAGTCACTTTGCTCCCGCAAACCAAACCCAACGAGTATGTTTTTGAAGTGGAGACAGGAAAAAGCGCCCCCCGCCAATGGCCGCATGGTATTCAACTTTTCTTCGGGGGAGTCGATCTTGAGAAAATTGGTTTTCCTCCCATTGCACTGGGGCAATTGGTGTATATCATCCAGAATTATTTGATCAACGGCTTTGGTGCCGCAGTGGCGATTCTTCTGGGGATTATCATCACTTCCTTTTTCATCCCCAATATGTTACGCAAAGGGACAATCGATATCCTCCTCTCGAAACCGTTGACCCGTTCTGCTTTGTTGGTTTACAAGTTTTTGGGAGGATTGTTCTTCATGTTTTTGTTCTCGTTAGTTGCGGTTGGTACGGTCTACTTGGCTCTGGCAATTCGCACGGGGCTTTGGAATCCGGCGCCGTTACTGTTAATTCCCTTACTCACCTATAGCTTTGCCGTGTTGTATTCCGTGAGTACATTGGTTGCTGTGTTGACCCGCAACGCGACCGCTGCCATGCTCGTCACCTTGGTCTTCAGCGCGTTGTTATGGGTTCTTTCCGTGGTGTATAACCGGATCGAGGCTGACAAAAAACGGCCCGTTGAGGAACAAGCTCTTTCCCCGCGAATCCATTTAGTGGCAGATATTGCCGATAAGATTCTTCCTAAAACTCGTGACTTGGATTTGATCTCAACCAAGATTCTTATGGGGATGATGACCGAGACCGATCAGAAAAAGATGCGGGAAAGTCAGCTCAATGTGAGTTGGGAGGCTGCCTTTGGGGTTTCGGGGCTTTATATCGTTGGTTTTGTTGGTTTATCCTGCTGGATTTTCTCACGGAAGAATTTCTAGGAATCAACGTTCCAAGGTGAAACTTAACACATCCCCCAAAAGATTATTCTGGCCGACTGTCGCTTAATCTGCACTTTTGCTCTAAATATCATTTGAACGATATGTCCTTGATTAAGCGGATCGATCCGAATCGATCCTACAAGAGGGGGACATTCGGCCTAGCGCGTATTTTATTTTAAAACCGATTCGGGTGGCCTTTGGCTCGGGATTTCTCCTCTGGGAACGTCCTATTCTCTATATGATGCTAATCTTACCGATGGATTAGTTAGCACCGGACCGAAATCCACGGGCGAATTTTGAATTTTTTGTGTGTCGGCTCTTTTGTGGTGCCCGAACTTAGGTTATAATATTTTCCATCAAATTTATTTTTCATTATTCATTAATTACGTTACTGTTATGGATGTGAACGGCGAACTTGTCCCAGTAGGCGGAGGAGATGCCATTCCGCTCAATCGCAAGATTCTGTCTGTAGGCAGACGATCTTCTTGCGACATTCAACTCGATTTCCCAAATGTATCGGGAAAGCACTGCGAGTTCTCATTTCGCAATGGATTTTGGTACATACGCGATCTGGGGAGTACCAACGGCATCAAAATCAATGGGGAAAGGACGATGCAATCGGGGCTTCGTCCAGGGGATCGCATCACGATTGCCAAGCGGGATTATGTGATCAATTATAACCTCACCCCTGCTGCTGAAGCGGCTCTGGAAGCCTTGTTGAGTGAGGATGAGGACCTTCTCTCCGAAAGTCTGATGGAGAAAGCGGGGTTGCAAAAACGCCGCTCCTCAATTCAGGAAGATAACGAGGATGATGACTAAACGGGATCGGTAATCGCTCGCGATTCGCTGCCCGTCGACCTTTTAACTGGGGAGAAGTCATTTGAATTTCCTCTCAACCTCTCATCAACTCGGTAGAAAATCCCTAAGATTGAATGCATGTCGAAATCGTCAAAAATCCTGAACTACACCCTGATTGGTTTGTTGGTCGTCACGATCTTTTCGTGGCCTTATCTCTCCACGAAGATATGGCCCCCGCCGCCCAAACCCGTTCCCGAACCTCCGACCCCTGCCCTTGAGGCATGGCAATGGGATAATCTCGTGGGGGGGGGGCTGGTGACAGTAGCTCGCGAATTGACCCCTCTGTCCGAGAGTGATACCGTAATGCTTTTTGCGGGGGGGGCCGCCTATGTCAAAGAACGAGAATTAGAGGAGCAACGAAGTAAAGAAAAGGCCGCGCTGATTCCCCGCAAAGAAACAATGATGTTTGCCACGGGAAGCCTCGTTACGGGGCAAAACATCTTGTTTGGCTATCCTCAATTTACCCAAGGGCCGGAACCCTATGCCGAGTTGATTGGACTGGGAAGAGGTACCAAACCGTTCGCTTTGAAAGTCTTGCTCAATACCCGAGGGGGGTGCATTCAACAGGTCATTTTGAGGGATTTCCAACAGGCCGACCGTGAAGGGCTTGCCGTGAAAACCCCTGACGGCAAGGCGAAAGAACTCCATCTGATTCCAGGGGTTCGGATCAATCGTGCGGAAACCATTCGAGGCCAACGTGAAGTGCCCATTCCAGAGATCAAAGAAGGGCTTGTCCCGTCACGCGATCTTTCTGCCGGTTCCTATATCCTGTACCACTACGAGAAAGCTGCGGATAATCGACCGGTCGATACGCTGGAAAAGACGATTTGGAACGTGGTGGAAAACACTACCACCGACGATCTCCATCGCGTGGTTTTTGAAACGGAATTGGGTGCCCCTTTTTATACCAAGATTCGTAAAGCCTTTACCTTGCGCGCCCAAGAATACCATATCGATCTGCAAGTCAGCCTGATTCCTTTGCCAAAACCCGAGGGGGTCAAAGCAGAGAATTTGCGTTACCAAATTTCCGGTGCCGTAAACATGCCGATTGAAGGGGAATGGTATTCTTCGACATTCCGGCAAGGAATCGTTGGCTTAGTCGATAAATCGGGCAGTGTGAAACGCCTTACGGATGATGCTGCAACTGTGCGTCATATGGAAGGCTCGGACCCACATTCTGCTACCACAGGAAGTAATGGTCGCAGGATTGGCTTTGCAGGGGTAATGTTGCAATACTTTGCTTCGATTATTGCTCCGCATCCGGAGGATCAAACGGAAGGATCCAAAATCGGGGTTTTGGAACGGGCCCGTATTACCCCTGAGGTGTTACCCGATTATTCTCGGGAATTTTTAGCCAAACACCCTGCACTCAAGAACTATCGCGATCAACCTTTTCTTCATGATATTCAAGCACGGGTCGTAACGGAACCGATCTCGATCGGTGTGGAATCGACTCAAAGATATGTCTTGTATCACGGACCGGTTAAGGTTCGGTTACTCCGACAATTAGGCGTCCAACTTGGGAAAGATAAGGCCATTTCCGATGAGTTGATTGATTTTTATCAGGATCGGTTGCATCTCAACACGCTGACGGATGCTCCCACCACTGCGGTAGGGCGCACCGTGAATACCTTTTTCTGGGTCGATATTATTATTTTCTTCACGAACCTTATCCATTGGTTGTTAGGACTCTTAACGAGTTTTATCCCTAACCTTGGGGTGTGTATCATCCTCATTACCTTCATGGTGCGAGGCTCGCTATATCCGTTTAGTCGCAAGCAAGCGATTAACGGTAAAATCATGCAGGAAAAACAAAGCAAGATTGCTCCCGAGTTAAAGAAACTTCAGGAACAATACGGCAACGATTTTACCCGATTGAACCAAGAGAAGATGAAGCTCTATCGCGAGCATGGGATCAATCCTGCTGCGGCGTTCGGGGGATGCTTGTTATTGTTTGCCCAAATGCCTGTGTTCATGGGGTTGTATTTTGCCTTGCAAGAGAGCATTTTTTTCCGGCTCGAAAGTTTCCTGTGGATGCCCAACCTCGCGGCGCCGGATATGCTTGTGTTCTGGTCCGAGCGGATTCCTTGGATTAGTACTCCGAACGATTTGGGATCGACGTTATATCTGGGACCCTATTTGAACCTTTTGCCCTTGATTGCGGTTGGACTAATGCTTTGGCAACAATCGAAAATGATGCCGAAATCGGAGGACCCGCAAATTCAAATGCAGGCCAAAATGATGAAATTCTCGATGATCCTGTTTGCTTTCTTCTTCTATAAGGTGGCAGCGGGGTTGTGTATCTATTTCATCTGTTCTTCGATCTGGGGGATTATTGAACGAGCGACACTTCCCAAAGATGCGGCCAAGTTAGTCGAAATGGCAGAAGCCAAGAAAAAAGCCCGCCGCGAAAAAGGCAAGCAAGGTTGGTTAGGCCGACGTTTGGAAAAAATGCGAAAACGGATGGAAGAATTGATGGAAGAAGCCCAACAGCAACAACAAATTCGCAAAGGTGACATCCGAGACGATCGATTCAAACAACAACGCAAAAAGAAAAAATAATCTCCTTTTTCAAGGCCCTCCAGAAGGGGCGTTTGTAGGGGGGCAAGATAAGGAATTCTCACAAGGTTATAGGCGGTTATGGATTATAAGCGTTCCCGTGCTCGCGAAGTGGTTTTGCAGTTACTGTTTCAGTTAGATGTCAACAAGGATGTTCCTTTACCGGCGATTCGAGCGTTTGTCAGTGAACGGCTGCGGCGGGATTCGACCCTGGAAGCCTTTTGTATGGGGCTTTACCAAGGGATTTCGGACAATCTGAAGTCCATCGATCAACTGATACGGAAAGCCTCGGAGAATTGGCGTTTGGAACGCATGACGGGGACCGATCGGAATGTCCTGCGCATGGGGACATACGAGATGGCTTTTGCTGAAGATCGAACTCCCGGACCTGTTGCCTTGAATGAAGCGATCGAACTGGCCAGACGATATGGCACAAAAGATTCGGCCGCTTTCGTAAATGGGGTGCTCGATAAAATTTTTCAATCGCTGAATCTGACCAAAACCCAACCCAAAAAATGAAAGGGGCTTTTTTCACTCAGCTTTGTTCTGCTCTTTCTGGTCCTCAACCCCGTGCCGATCTTCATACTCATACCGACTTCAGTGATGGGGACCTTTCGCCCGAAGAATTAGTTCTCAGTGCGGTTCGGAATCAAATCTCGGCCTTGTCCATTACCGATCACGATACCACGGCGGCAATCCCCCGCGCCAAACAAGCGATAGCCGCCCATCGCTTCCAGCTCAAACTCGTTCATGGCGTTGAGATCACTTGTGAGATTGCAGAACGCGAATTCCATTTGTTAGCCTACGGGTTTGAGCTGGGAAATATGACTCTCCAAAGTTCGTTATATCGTTTAAGGGAAGGGCGTTTTGCTCGACTTCAAGAAATGATTGCAGCACTGATAAAACTGGGGGTCTCATCCGAATTGGATTTACTGACACGCAATCCTCCTGCGGAGCAATCTTGGGGCCGACGTCATCTCGCACAAGCTCTCGTGAACCTCAAGGCCTCTCGGGATTTATATCATGCTTTTCAACATTGGCTTAACCGACCCGAAGTGAATCGTATCCCGAAAATTCGTCTGGCCTTGGAAGAAGCCATTTCGATTGTGCGGCAGGCAGGGGGGATTCCGATCTTGGCGCATCCTCCGGAAGATTTGGACGAGAACTTTTTCGCCCTGTGGAAACAACGAGGATTAATGGGACTGGAATGCGATTATCCTTGGCCTAGTCGCTCTCGGTCCAAGATTCTCAAAAATATAGCTTCCCAGCTGGGACTTTTGGCCACGGGAGGGAGCGATTTCCACAGCACCCATTCTCCTCGGCGGGCAGTCGGTATGCGAACAGTCTCAACCAGTATCTTAAAACATTTCGAGTCAGGATCATGAGCGAACAACTCTGGGCACCTTGGCGTTTATCGTACATTACAAAAGGCCCCCCCCCTAAAACCGAGGGACCAGAATGCTTTATTTGTCGGGCCGTTCAAAGCACAAACGATGCCGAGAATTTGGTCTTTTTGAGAACAGAATGGAGCGTCGGTATCCTTAATCGATACCCCTACAACAATGGTCATTTGCTGATTTGTCCCCAAGCTCATAAGGCATCATTGTCCGATTTAACCGATGCCGAATTGCTCGACCTTCAAAAGTGTTTGACCCAAATGCAAGGCATACTGACCGAGATCATGAACCCCGATGGTTTTAATATCGGTTTGAATGTCGGTCGAGCGGCGGGGGCAGGGGTACCGGGTCATTTGCATTGGCATTTGGTACCCCGATGGAACGGCGATACCAATTTTATCCCCGTCTTGACCGATACCCGAATCATCTCCCTTTCCCTTGAGACCTTGTACCAACAGATTCGAGAGAAATTAGCCAAACAAAATTGAGCGTACTTGAGGGGGGGGATTGGTCCCGACTCGGGGTATCGTCATACCCTGCGAGGATCGAGAACTGAACTAAATGAAATTGAGCCTTTTTTTCTGAGTCTACTTTTTGAGTTGTTCTTTTACCATTTGCTCGATCATATCAATTTCTTTTTGGCGTTCGAGACTTTTCACCAACTTCCCATCGCGACCAAAAATGTGCATCACAGGGGGAGACATGAACGGGAAGCGTTTATCCCAAGCATCTTTGTTTTCTTCAGTATCCTTCAAAATGAAGTTGGGGAAATCGGCATCGTTCTTTTTGAGGAAAGCGAGCACCTCTTTCTCTTGATCCGGCTCGTCAAGGCTTAATGAAATTACCACCAACCCTTCCTTGGCGTAGTCTTTATACATTTTGACGACCGACGGGAATTTGGCTTTACAGGGGGCACAGAACAAACCCCAAACATCCACGACCACCACTTTCCCTTTATGGGCAGCGATGGCCTTTTCAAATTCTTGGATATTGGCAATTTTCACGGTCACTTCGTCGGCGCGTGCCGTACCCGACAGCAATAATCCCAATCCGATTGCGCAACTCAATAAAATTCGCAACATAATAATCCCTCGATGTTTTTTGATATACCTATTATACAAGCGAGATCGACAGAAGAACTTGCAGCATCATCATCTTTGAAGAGCGAGCAACCCACGCAAGCGAATCGATCGATTGAATTTTTGCATCTCCTCTGTTCCGAATTTTATCTTCTATTTACAATTCCTCTTTATTCTTCCAACCAAAAATCACAAGAGTTTATGCAACTAGCCAAAGTACATTACCAAGGTCAAATTCGATATGGCCTCGTGCAAGGGGATTCTTTCGTTCTCTTTAATTGGACGGGAACACTAGGCGATATTCTCTCGTCTCCCCAACCCGAGAGATTAGCAAAGGAACTCGTTGCGGACTCGACCCAGACGGTCTCGATTCGCGAGGTGACTTTCTTAGCCCCCGTTGATCAGCAAGAAGTTTGGGCTGCCGGTGTGACCTACAAGCGGAGCAAAATTGCCCGCGAGGAAGAGTCGGTCGGTGCGGCTCAATTTTACGATAAAGTTTATTCTGCCCCACGGCCTGAATTATTTTTGAAAGCACCCGCTTGGCGTGTCGTTGCCCCCTTACAACCGGTGCGGATTCGTGAAGATGGTCGTTGGAATGTTCCCGAACCGGAATTGGCCTTAGTCATCTCTCCGACCAAGAAAATTGTCGGCTTCACGATCGGAAATGATATGTCCTCGCGGGATATTGAAGGAGAAAACCCCCTCTACTTGCCCCAAGCCAAAATTTACGATGGTTCGTGTTCTATCGGCCCGGTCATTACGTTGGCTTCATCGATGCCTAGCCTCGCTGCCGCCAAGATTCGCTTGTTAATTCAAAGGGGAGGGCAAACGGTTTTCGATGGTTCGACTGATACGGGAATGTTGAACCGAACGCCAGAGAGTCTTGTAGAATGGCTTACGAAGGAATTATCGTTCCCATATGGGGCCATTTTGTTAACCGGTACAGGTATTGTCCCTCCGGATGATTTTACACTAGCTCGCGGGGATGTGATCTCCATTTCGATCGACGGAATCGGAACACTTACAAATCCCGTTGCTTGATCAATTTTCCTTTCCCGTTGCTGGATGAATTTTCCTTTTTTGTCCCTTCTTTCAACTTATTTATAGCTAGGCTCTTTTCCCTTTTCTCGTTCATAGCTCCTCTTCTTTTTCACCTTGCTTTTGGCTCGTTTGCATCAGCATCATACCCGCCCCACAAATAATCGGAAATCGATATTTGCAGGGAGGGCAGGCTTGAGGGAGGAAGCGGAAGGGGGGAACGATGAATCACAAACTCTCTTCGTTTCAATCTTGCTATGCAGGGAATCGGTGCCATTCCGTACCAATTCATTCCGATATTCCCCTCGTGAGGGAATCGTTCCTGTGTCTTTCTTCCCAGTTGATTTTGCCTGTGAGAAAAAATCGTCAGAGGAAAATAATTGTTTGGACAACTATTGTTCAGACTGCTATAATGGGGTAGATGACACCTGCAACACCCAAACAAAAACTCCGATTCGACTCTCTCGAACAAGAGGCGTATCTGTCCCTTTGGCGGACCTACGACCGCCTACGCTTACTGGAAGATGAACTCTTTGCCCAATTCGATCTCACAGCCCAACAGTATAATTTGCTCCGTATCCTCAAAGCAGCTCATCCCGATGCCGTACCGACGTTGACCTTAGCCTCCCGATTGGTCTCCCGTGCCCCCGATATTACTCGAATGTTAGATCGTCTCAAGGATCGCGGTTTGATCGAAAGAGAACGGTCTGAAGAANATCGGCGAGCTGTTTTGGTGACCATTACTCAGCAGGGATTGGCCTTATTAGAGGGGATTACCCAGCCTTTGGCCGAATGTCACGAACATCAGTTAGGGCACCTTAGCTCGAACGATCTGAAAACCCTTGTGAGATTATTGAAGAAAGTTCGCTCACCCCATGAAGACGACAATAGCCCTTGGAAATAAAGGAGAATGGTATCATGACCACAACTGCAACCAAGACCGATGTCATCGTGATCGGTGGCGGACCATCCGGAAGTGCCACCGCCACGCTGTTGGCTCAAAAAGGTCTCAAAGTTCAATTATTTGAAAGGGAGCATTTTCCTCGCTTCCACATTGGGGAATCGTTAATCCCCTACACCTACAACGTGATTGAACGGTTGAATCTGCTGCCCAAGATGAAAGCCAGCCATTTCACTAAGAAATACAGTGTGCAGTTCGTTAGTGAGCATGGTCGCTTAAGTGAACCCTTTTACTTCACCGAACATGAAAATCATGAACGGAGCCAAACTTGGCAAGTTCGACGCTCCGAGTTCGATCACATGTTGCTCAACAATGCAAGGGATCACGGTGTTGAAGTGTTTGAAGGGGCCCGCGTCATCGAGGTTCTCTTCGATGGGGATAAGGCAGTAGGGGTTCGGGTCAAAATTGAAGAGGGTCCCGAGCAAGAAATTTTTTCCGATGTGGTCGTTGATGCCAGCGGTCAATCTTCTTTGATTATCGATCGTTTGAATCTTCGAGAGTGGGACCCCGTCCTGAAAAAAGCTGCTGTCTGGACTTACTGGAAAGGGGCCTACCGCGACGAAGGGAAAAACTCGGGCGCGACTATGGTTCTTCAAACTGCTGGGAAGAAGGGGTGGTTCTGGTACATTCCCTTGCATGATGACATTGTCAGCGTGGGGGTGGTTGCCTCTTACGATTATTTATTCCAAAATCGCGCCTCGAAAGACCTCGAAACAATCTACTTTGAAGAAGTAGCCCGCTGCCCCGGATTGCAACCTCGGATTGCCAACGCAACCCGTTGCGATATTTTCCGCGCCCAGAAAGAGTATTCCTACCGTGCGAAGCAAGCTGCGGGGAACGGCTGGGTGCTTGTCGGCGATGCCTTTGGATTCCTTGATCCACTTTATTCGTCGGGGGTGTTGTTGGCGTTAACCTCCGCTGCGATGGCGGCCGATTCCATCGGTGAAGCCCTTGCTGCCAAAGACCCCAGTGAAGCTCGTCTGCGAAGTTGGGAGGCCCTGTACATTCGGGGAATGGATCGGATGCGACGGCTGGTTTGTGCCTTCTATGATGGCTTGAATTTCGGTAAACTGGTCCGCAAACATCCCGACCGGAAGGGATTAATTACCGATGTGCTGATTGGTAACCTTTTCCATGATGGGGTGGATGAACTTTGGCCTTTGATCGAAAATCTCGATAAAGAAGAGTCTCTCGACGCCAAACCGGCCGTTGCCACAGCAGTTTAATTCATATTCCTCTTGACCCTCGGGGGTTTTCTCCGATTCTATATTGCATCGGAAGGGAAACCCTATGAAAGCATTTATCAAATTCATTACCGAAGATTTTTACATTGCGATACCGATGTTCTTAATGATGCTCATCGGTCTCGTATTGGTCATTTGGCGTTGGCTTTTGTACCTTACGACTCGAACCAACATGTCCCAGTTTTTACCGGAATTTCAAGAGATTCTGCAAAAACAGGGGATTGCGCCCGCTTTAGAGTACTGCCAAGAACAGAAAGGGTTAATTCCACGAAAGCTCTATGCCTCGGCCTTGGAGGTGGCAGGTCAGGGGATAACTGCGATGAAACGGGCCATGGCTACCACCTTGGAGTTGGAGATTCTTCCTCATTTGAATTTTTTGTTGCCCCCGATCTTGGCAATTGCCAAAATTGCAACCATGGTAGGTTTGTTGGGCACTGTAATTTCGATGATCAATACCTTCACCGCGATCTCGGACCCCAAAGCAGGGGGGCAAGGGGTGACCGCACAAGCTAGCGCGATCGGCTTAGCTTTGTTTGCTACGGCACTTGGCCTGATGACGGCGATCCCTTTGGTTTTTTTGCATGTCCTTTACAAGGAGCATGTGGCCCGAACCGAAACGAACATGAAGGCTGCCGCACAACGCTTGATTATCCTTTTTCAAAACATCAAACCCCAAGCGGGTGAACGACGAAAGGAACCCCCACTCCCGTCTCAAAAGAATGTCAATAAACTGGGATGAAATTCAAGAGAAATTGCGAATCCGTTTTCAGGAGAAGTTGCGAATCCTTTTTCAAACATGTTGTGAAATTCGACAGGTCATTTTCCTTTTACAAAGACCAACCAAACAAAAGACCCCTATCAACAGTCGGGCTAATCAGATTTTTTTCAGGAATGATTCTGCGTTAGATGGTGAAATGGGAGGAGGCTTCTCGGATACAGAATTAGTGGTTGAACATGAATTCCCGAGTGTTCATCAAGGCCCAGAAGACATCTTCGAGGGAGCGGGTCTTATCGGGGTCAGCATTGATGGCTGCCATCAGTTTTTCCATTTCTTTGGCGCTGGGCTTACGGCTCAAGGATCGCAGGTACAACTCTTCAATAATTTTTTCGATTGGTACTTTCTCTGCAAGCCGTTTGTTGATCAATCCCCCTTGGCGGATGCGGTTGGTGGTGGCATCCCCGTTCAGCAAGTGGAGCGATTGCGATAAAGTCGGTTCGAGTTTGACTTCGCAGGAGCAAACACTTTCACGGGTGGCTCGACCGAAGGTCGTCAGGAAGTAGTTCGACACGTTCCCATCAACAATCTGGACCGCTCGGGCACCGAGAGGAAGACCGGGGAATTTATTTTTCGTTTCGGTCACTTGCGAGATAATGTCCAACAAGGTTTCTGCCCGAATCCGGCGAACCGATTGTTTGGCAAAGTTTCGGGTATCGAATTCATTCGAGGGGTTCGGCTTGGTAGAAAGTTGGTAGGTGCGTGAGGTACAAATATCGCGGACCAGCTTTTTGAAGTCGTATTTGTATTCGGTGAATTTTTTACCCAAGGTTTGCAGCAATTCCTCATTGGAAGCGGGATTACTGACCCGAACATCGTCCACTTCGTGAATAATCCCTTGACCAAAGAAGTGGGCCCACACCATGTTCGAGAGGTTGGTCGCGAAGTAGGGATTCTCGGGAGAGGCCAGCCATTCGGCTAGGACCTTGCGACGATCTTTGCCGGCCACATCGGGAACTTTGCCACCAAGGAATTTTGGTGGCATCACGCGGCCTCCGACGGGATGACGTTGTTCGCCACCGCCAGAATTGAAGATAATGATTTCCCGTGGATCATCCCCCCCTCCTTTGCGACCAATTTGAGTAAAGAAGGCAGCAAATCCGTAGTAGTCATCCATGGTCCAACGGTCGAACGGGTGGTTATGGCATTGGGCGCATTGGGTTCTCATTCCCATAAAGACTTGGGCCACATTCTCCGAGATTTTTAGGATGTCG
Source organism: Gemmataceae bacterium (assembly GCA_026419115.1). Lineage (GTDB taxonomy): Bacteria > Planctomycetota > Planctomycetia > Gemmatales > Gemmataceae > SKW135. The sequence goes on along the minus strand of JAOAAA010000004.1, from coordinate 27,454 downwards.
GTTTCGTTTTGATAGTAGTTCGTGGCAGGGTTCTTGAAGGTTCCCCCCGTGGCGCAGAGTAATTCTTGTACCCATTCGTTGACGGGAACATTTCGAGCACTTTTATCTTGCAGCCAGTTGTCGTCGCGCAGGGTAGATTTATAGGGCACTTGGTTTGAAGAACGAATTTGTAAAAGCTCGGCCCATTTCATGACCCAGAGTTCGGCAAATTCTTTTCGGGCCAGCAGTTCATCAACAAGTTTTTCACGTTTATTCGGGGCAGGGTCCTTCATGAACTTTTCGTACTCTTCAACGGTGGGGAGTAGTCCAACCACATCGATGTAGACCCGACGGACAAAATCTTCATCGGTACAAAGCTCGGAAGGGGCCATCCGCAGGTCGCGGAGTTTTTTATGGATGAGGGTATCGATGTAATTGTTTTCGGGGACATTGGGGAAATCGAATTTCAGGCCTTTGGGAAGCATGATAAACGGAGAGCCTACGGTGAAGGTAGAGAAGCGGGCCATCACAAAGGCTTCGCCCCGTTCGACTGCTTCAACCACACCATCCGAGGAGATTTTGCCTGAATTATCGTTACTGGAAAGGAACAACGCCAAAGAGGTCACATCGCGATCGGTCCCGTCGGAGTATTTGGCGCGAACCACCATGCGTTGTTTAGCGCCTTTCCCATCCATGACGGCCCGTTTGGGGTAAACTTCGACATCGGTGACGGTGGCCACGCTGGGCAGATCGTTGGGAGCGCCCGCTTCGTGCCAGCGGATCAGCTCATTCCAATAAGCATCTCCCTTTTGAATTTTTTGTCCGCCGGTGTGGGGAACTAGGCCCGCAGCTTTTTCCATCAAAAGACCTTCGCTTGGAAGGGCCAAGTTGATTCGCCGGCCGTTGATTTCACGGGTGAGCCGGAAATGATCCCCTTCGGGATCGAAACCGAATAAGCTCAGGCGGAATCCATCTTTCCCCCGTGCTGCCCCGTGACAGGAGCCTGAATTACAACCCGCCCGCATGAAAATCGGCATCACATCGAGGCGGAAACTGATCGGGCGATCCGTATTCGCATCTCGGACCTTCACAGGGACTTGGAATGTTTTTCCACCGAATTCGATCTTCAGTTCTGTCGTGCCATCGGCAACGGGTTTGAGCAAATTACCTTCGAGCTTAGCTAGCGCCGGATTGAGCAGCGTCGCTTTCGCTTCCGTTGTGACATCACGAGAAAGCCCATCCGCATACCATGCTTGCACAATGAAGGTTTGATAATCGCGTTGGGTTTCGAGGTTCACATTCGGTGGGAAGACCTCAATCGACGTCAGCGGTGCTTGAGCCGCGACAGGCATGAGAAATAAAAGGGAATGTAAGACCGAAAACCGCATGAATAAGCCTCTTGAGCAACATTTAATGGGCGGAAATTGGCTATCGGGTTTGAGTAACAAACCTCGGCAGGATTGGGAATATTATAGGGCGAGGAAAACGGGTTTCAACCGCATTTCCCACGCAGGGGGTGGCATTTCGGACCAGCTAAAAAACGAGTAAAAAAACGTGAAGCCAACGATCTCAATCAATCGGACCAGCGAAAAAAACGAGAGGCTATCGATCCAAATCGAGTCGCGAGAAATATCCTCCCAAAACTCATGACCTAAAATTCAGACGTTTCCGCTTGGTTTCATAACATAATCCCAAAATCCAGTTGATCACCCAGAAGGTTGATAGATACCTTGACCCCAAGTACTTTTTTTCTCGTTGGTACTGCCTGCGTGATTTGCCTCGTCCCATTGGCAATCTATTTGATGATCTTGTCTTGGTTCAACCAACGGGATCGAGTCACGATTTTAACCGGAACGTGGGATGGGGCCTTGTTAGCGTTGGGTTTATCGGGCTTTTTGGTGATTTCAGGCCCCGTATTTTTATTGGTGATCGATTCGACCTTTCGGGAACTGGTTTATCATAATTCCAGCGCCAAGGTTCGGGGGGCAGGGATCAATCCCTCTTCTGCCTCCTTATTATCGATCGGCTGGTTGGTTTTTCTGATTAGCATGACAATTTGGTTTCTCAAGAGGCGATATCGTTCCACCGTCATTTACAATGTGCAGCCGAGTTCGCTGTTGGAAAGTCTGCGAGATAATCCCAATCACCTTGGGCATGAAATTCAGGAAGATTCCTCCCGAATAGAACTCCATGGCCCCGAGGGGCAAAAAGTGAGTCTGGAGATGGAACACCAAGCCTTTTCTCATCTGACCATCGTGCGATGGGATCAACCCCATTCCTCGTTACGCAAAAGGGTCGAATCTCTGTGGAAAAATGGCGCCCAACCCGTGCCAGAGAACCTCTTCGGAGGCTGGTTATTCACTTCTTCTCTGGTCATTTTTATGGCTGTGTTAATTTGGGCGGGTTTTTTGATTTATCTGCTTTTAACGACTGGACGTCCTTAATCGATAATCCCATCTGCTAAACCAATTCGCCTATCCATTTTGTTTGTTTGGGTTCCGTTGGAGATTCCCCTGAACCGATGGGGAATAGGTGCAAGGAACCGTTCGCCCATTAACCTCGAAGTGAAAGGAATCCAATGCGAAAACTGATTCTCGGCGTGGCAGCTCTTTTGGTGTTGTCCGCTACACAAATTCATGCTCAAGCGATGTATCCTTCCAGCAGCTCTTCCGGCGTGCGTCCCGCCAGTGTCGGAGTTCCCTCTTCGGCACCCGTTGCCGCTGCGCCCGGATGTAACGATGGTTGTGGCCCGACCTATTTACCCAATGCCGGTTTAGGTTATGGCTACCAAGGCGACCCCCGATTTGGAATTAACCCCGGCCTGCGGGGTTTATTCGGTTCGATCCATAGCAAAGGGCCTTCTAGCCCCGGCGCGAGCATCTTCGGTGGCCGAAACCGAGTGGCTCAAGGTGTGGTGAATCTCCCGTATGCTACCGGTGGAACCTTGGTTTTCCCACAAAATCCCTATGTTCGTTCGCCTCGCGATTTCTTCATGTGGGAACCTCGATAAATCCATTTTCGAGCGGCACGCTTTCCCCGAACCTTTGATTGCTCATCTTCTGTTTCGTTGAGCGGATTGATAAAATTTCTTCACCTTCGGGCGAACCCTTTTAGAACCCCTATCTAGGTGAAGAATGGCACACAGATGGAGCCGAGCCAAAAAGCATTTGCAACAGGCCGACCCCATTCTTTGGGACGTCATTGATCGGGTCGGAGCTTGTAGACTTCGTCCCGAGACCGATTATTTTTCGACCTTGGTTCGTTCGATTATTGCCCAGCAGATTTCCACACGGGCGGCCCAGAGCATTACCCAAAAATTCGAGCTAGTGTGTGGAGAGTCAGGGTATCTACCGGAGCGGGTGTTGGAACTCTCGGAAGAACAATTTCGTGAAGCGGGTTTATCGAAAAATAAGCAAGCCTCGTTGAGATCGTTGGCGAATCATTTCCTTACTTACCCACATCTTGAAACAGACATGCCGGCGATGACCGACGAGGAAATTATCGCGAATTTGACTCAGGTTCGAGGGATCGGGGTTTGGACGGCGCAGATGTTTCTCATGTTCTCGTTGAATCGCCCCGATGTTTTTCCGGTGGGTGATCTGGCCATTCAAAGAGGGATGCGAGAACTTTACCGACTCAAAAGCCAAGTGGGAGTAAGTCGTTTGGAAAAAATAGCCGAGAGTTGGCGACCTTTCCGAACCGTAGCATGTTGGTACATTTGGGAAGTGAGTGACCAAAAATCTTAGTCGGGTTTAGCGAGGTTGGCAGGGTACCCCAAAACGGCAAAGAGGCGATACTGGGCCTTGTTGTGTTCGATTACTGCATTGAGATATTGTTGCCGTGCTGCGTGCAAGGCTTGGATCGAACGAACCGGCTCAAGGGTGTCGAATTGCCCGCGTTTTTCGAGTGCATTTTCCGACATTTCTAATGCTTTGCGATACCAAACAAGGGCCTCTTCCACGGCTTTTCGGGCCGGTTCGATCATCTTGGCTCGGCTTTGCAAAACTCGATAAGCCTCGGAGACCTCGGCAGTGATGCGGGCTTCGAGTTCGATTAGGCGTTGTTGCTGTTGGGTAGTGATCGCTTGTTGTTCTCGAATTTGCGCCCGATTCCCAAAGCCAAAATTTCGCAACTCCCAAAACACCTGAGAAGACAACGCATGGCGGGTCCCAAATTGACTGAGGTCATCGTTCAGACCGCCCCCAAATCGACCGACTTGATCGAACACCCCGATCTTGGGTAGGAAGGGGGTATATTGTTGTTTTCTCAATCTTTCGATCGAAGCCAGTAATTGTTCTCGATGAGCCGCCAGATCGGGGCGATTATTCACAGCAATCATCAATAATTCTTCGGGAGATTGATTGCTATCGATGAGAACGAAAGGGATAATATCGTTCTCCATCGGTTGAAGTTCTACCACGGAATTCAATGCTAATAATTGAGCTAAGCGGGCGGATATGGCGCCGATGCGACCATTGATTTCTTCGGCTTCGGCTTGTCTGAGATACAATTCGGTCTGTGCTCGATTAATATCGGAAGCAGAACGAGCGATTCCCACTGCGTCGGCATCTTTAGCGTATTTGAGCATCCTTTCGGCCCGAGCAATTGAATCGAGGGCGACACTTTTCAGACCATGAGCTGCGAGCAGATCGAGATAAGCCAATGCGGCGTTGAGTTGAACATCGCGGCGGATCGCTTCGGACTGAAGGAATTCGGCTTTAGTAGTCCGTTGGGCAATCAGAGGTTCGAAAAGAGCATCGCTAATATCGAGGGTGAGAGCGGCCCCCCCCCCTCCAAAGAGATTGGCTCGATTGACTTCAAACACTTCGCCCCGTTGGTTCTGGGTTTGGCCATCGAATCGGTTGTAAGCGGCACCGACAGAAAGATGTGGTAACCACAAAACTTCGGCTTGATCCTGTTTGGCTTGGGCTTGGGCTAAGCGGGCCCGTGCAAAGCCAATGATCGGCGAGCGATCATCGACCAAGCGGAGCGTGGTGACCAAATCAATAGGCAGGGGTTGAGACCTGCTATCGGTCCCTTTCACTTGAAGAGGCACCAGTGAATCCATTTTGGCAGGGGCTTTTTGGGCCCGGGCTTGGGTGATTTCTTTTACAGGATTAGAAACCGATTCTTCTCGCAAATCATCGAGAATTTCACGACTTGGAGATGTGGGGGTCGCTTCGACTTGGAGGAGCTGACGAGCCTGATGAACCGGATTCAAATTGGGAATGCTAATACAACCATTTGAAAGAAATACTGGGAATAATAACCCTAGGCTCGAACCACGTTTCAAATAATGTCGCCACATCTCAAACCTCCTTGTTCGAGCTTTTGATCCAATAATTAATCACCAGAAACAGTTTTCACGGGTCGATTGTCGCCAATTTCCATTTGTCGCGACAGCACAATTTCATCGTACTCAGTCAGTTCTCGGTTGTAGAGTCGTTGTGTTTGTTTATCTCGTTGGGTGACCATAATCTTGGCATGTCGTCCATCATTCAATTGCACCACGACGGGGTATTCTTTGGTCACCCCATTTTCCACAAGGAGAATGAATGGCTTCCCACTTCGCGAGTAAATTGCAGAGCTGGGCACCACGAAATTCCCCATATTCGATTGGAGTGTTAACCTCATCGTGATGATCATACCGGGCATCAAAGGCCGATGGGGTTGATCTTGACGAAAGACCGGTTCTGCGATGGGTTCGGCATCCCCTTTGGTGAGGGCTTGTTTTTCCAGCTCACTTTGGATTATGAGAGCCGCTTTGGAGAGGGGATCGAAGGGAAGAATCTCGTTGATGCTCGAGGCCATTACTCCAAGGAAAAGTTTTGGATACTCCTTCTCAGTACCGTTGAAGACATCGACTTCAACGCGAACCGTCCGGTCGGCATTCTGAATCAGCGGAGAGTATCGGGTCACTTTCGAGTTAATCACCACATTTGGTAATTCGTCAATCGTAATGGTCACCGGCGTATCGGGATTCACAAACGGGGCCACCGTATCCGGAAATCGAGCCATAATGGTTAACAGGTCCAATCTGGCCACGGAAATCAAAGGCTCGCTGTTGCCGGTGGTCGCATTTTGGACGAATGAGCCGGGGTCCACATTTCGACGAATCACCACGCCATCGAACGGGGCATAAATTTTGCCAAAATCCGCAACGATTCTGGCCCGTTCCCAATCCTGAATCGCCACCTCGATCATGGTCTTGCGTAAATCAATATCGGCAAGGGCGGCCTCGATCTTCGACTCGGCTTCGGATAAATCGGCAAGTGCTTTTTCCACACCGATCGAAACGCTTTCCAAGGTTGCCTCGCTTGCGAGGTAATCGCGTTCTTCCTCATCGACCACACCTGCGACGGCGCTCCCCTTTGCTGCTAATTCCTTGAATCGATCTAGCCTTTTTTTTCGGAAATCTCGGGTGGCTTTTGCCGCTAATACCTCGCTTTTCTTTTGCTTGACCGTAGCAAGGGCAACTTCTTTGGCGGCTTTGGCATCGTTCAATTTGGCTTCCGAAACGCGAAGCTCTTGTTTACGTTGATCAATCAGAACATATTTTTGCTTGACGTCTTGAATCGATTCAGGAACGTCAATTTCGACTAACAATTCCCCTCTTCTCACGATATCCCCCATTTCCTTGGTGACGCGCATAACAAGCCCCGAAGCCCGAGCTTTCAAATCGGCGGAGTACCATGGTTCGATGGTCCCCACTTGCGCCGTAGAAAGGCGGAGATTCGGATCATAGCGTGGGTGAATCGTTTTGATGGTGAGGCGGTCTTCTTCTGTGCTGAAATTTTTTTTGCCTTGATTGGGTTGATCGTTACTTTTCAAAAATACGAAGCCAATAATGCTCCCAACCACAACAAGGCCTAGGATCAAAAAGAGAAGGGACCGTGTTGATTTTCGAGTCGGCGCTTTCATGACATTCAAGGTAGATGGGGTTTGGTTCATGGCCTTCTCCTAATCCGCTTGCGTAACAGGATGAGATTCTGGTTGAGGATCATTTGTAGGGACTCGATCATGAATCAGCAGGGTGTATAAAATCGGCACCACAATCAGGGTGAGTAAGGTGGCCGTGATCAAGCCACCGACGACTGCTCGGGCCAAGGGGGTTAGGGCCTCACTGCCGCGACCTAAGCCGATGGCCATCGGGAGTAAGTCTAAGAAGGTAGCCAAAAAAGTCATCATAATGGGGCGAAAACGAATCACAGCCGCTTGGGTGATTGCTTCGAAAACAGGCTTACCCTGTTTGCGGAGTTGGTTCGCGAAATCCATGAGAAGCACCCCTTGCGAGACCACAATCCCGACCAAAAAGATGACCCCCATTTCCGATTGCACATTCAAACTGGTTCCTGTGGACCAGAGCATCACCAACACCCCGATTAAGCCCAAGGGGATGGTGGCCATGATGATCAACGGCATGACAAACGATCTCATGAGAGGGACCATAAGCAGGTACACTAAAACCGCTGCCAAAGCTAAGCCCACGCCCAGACTTTGGAAAGATTCTTTCATGCGGGCGTATTCCCCTTTCAGAGTGATTCGCATTCCTTTGGGAACTTCGATTTGTTTGATTTTCTTTTGAATATCCGAGGCAACGCTTCCAATATCTCGGCCTTCGGTATTGATGAGGATGTTTACCGTTCGGCGAAGAGAATTGTGATCGATCTCGACTGCGGCGGTACTGGGACGCATTTCCACCAGAGAGGCCAGCGAGACGTTTCGGCCCGAGGAGGTACCCGTTGCCGAGATTCGTTTCAGATCGTCCAATTCTCGATCTGCATCTTCGGCATATTGCACCGCCACAAAGTATTGATTCCCAGAACGAGAGTCGATCCAGAAATTTCGATTGATCGAAGCGCTGGAGTTCATGGCAGCTACCACTTGGAGCATAACATCCCGCGTGGTTAAACCCACTTCGGCTGCCTTCATCCGGTTCACTTCGAGAATCAGGTATGGGGCATCAAGGCGTTGTTTGACACGAACATCCGCAGCGCCGGGAATGGTGCGAATTTGGTCACGGACTTTCGCGGCTAATTCCATACCCGCTTCGGGGGTTCCACCGCTGATTTCCACATCGATGGGGGAGGATGCTCCAAAATTCAAGGCAGCGGTAACCATGCCACCGGTATCAAAGGCCACTTGCAAATCCGAGAATTCGGGTTCCGCGGCAATGGCTTTTCGCAGCACAATCGCATACTCCTGTGCCGATTTTTTTCGCTCGGGGGTCAATTGCAGTCGAATCACTGCATCCATTTGGCCGGAATTTTGTGTATAGGCTGCCGACCAATCGGGGTTCAAGCCGATCTCGGAAACAATCATGTTCCGTTCTTCTTCAGGGATTTGCTTTTGAATAAACTCCTCGAGTCGGGCAATTTGCCGCGTGGTGGAACTGAGACGATTATTGGAGGGGGCACGCACAAGGATGGTAATTTGTCCGGCATCGACGGCGGGAAAGAATTCTTGGCCGATAAACGGCACCAACGCCAAGGAACCGAGCAAAAGGCTAAAGATGATGCTCATCACTAGCAGACGTTTTTTGAGTAATTTGAACAGGAGGGCTTCATACACTTTCCCTGCATATTGGATGACCCCATCGATTCGCTGATACAGCTTGGCAAAAAAACTCGCCGGTTCTGTCGTTTCTCCGTGCTGATCTTGTTGGTGTTGACCAGCGTGGTTTTGCCCTTGATGATTCTGTACTTCACGCTGTTGACCATTGGGGTGTTGATCTTCGTGGCGTTGGCCTTGATGTTGCGGATGGCTGTGCCCTCGAAGGAGTTGAGAACACATCGCAGGAACAAAGGTCCAAGAGAGAATAAAAGAGAAGATCATCGCGAAACCCACTGCGATCGTCAAAGGTTGGAATAAGAACCCGCCAACTCCAGGTGTTAAGGCCACGGGGCAAAGAACAATAATCAAGCTCAAGGTCGCGACAATCACGGGAAGGGTCAGTTCACTAGTGGCATCAATCGCGGCTTGCAAGGCAGATTTTCCCATCCCCATATGTCGATGGATATTTTCCAAAACGACAATTGCGTTATCGACTAAGGGGCCGATCGCTAAAAAGAGGCCCCCTAACGTCATCACGTTGATGGTATTACCGGTCGTTTTCAGTCCGATGATCGCCCCAAGAATCGATAACGGTAAAGCCAACGTCGCTATGATCGTCATTCGCCAATTCCCCAGAAAGATCAGGATCATGATGGAAACCAAAATGGCGCCGACGATCCCTTCATGAATCAGACTTTCGATGGATTTGCGAACGTAATCCGATTGATCAATCACAAACTCCAGTTTGGTACCTTCAGGGAGTTGAGCTTCAATGTCCGGAATGGCTTCTCGAACACCATCGGCCACACGCAAGCTACTGGAACCCCCTTGGCGATAGATCGGAACAAAGACTTGTTCTTTCCCGTTAATTCGCACCCGTGAAGTCTGAATCGAGGCCGAGTCTTGGGCAAAGCCCAAGTCCCCTAAAGTGACCAGCCCCCCCCCCGGTGTGCGGATGGGGATTTGGTTCAGTTCTTCCACGTTGGGAACCATCGCATTGGTATCGAGCAAAACCTGATTGTCCCCAAAATAGGCGGTTCCAGGGGTCACCATCAGGTTGCCATCTTGCAGGGCTTTCACGACATCGGTCATGGAAAGATTACGCGATTGCAGTTTTTTCGGGTCTAAATAAACAAGGATCGTTCGATCCTGACCGCCCACCACCACGGGAGCCACCACACCTGAGATGCCCCCCAGTTGGTTCCGTACATTAATCCGCGCAAGGTCTTTCACCCCTGCTTCAGAAAGGCTGGGATTACTCACCGTGAGAATCCCCAACGGCAAAGTTCCGGTTGGATCGAACGGAAGCACCACAGGAGGAAGGGTATTTGGAGGCAAAGTTGGAAGAGTCCCCAGCGCCAACGAATTCGACATCGTTAAAGCGGCGTTCGGGTCAATATCTTCACGGAATAGCACGCGGACCACACTCACACCCGGCACGGAGCGGGATTCGACCTGTCGAACCCCTGGTGCCTGATTGACCCAACGCTCTACACGGTTAGTTATTGTTTTCTCGACGGAATCTGCGGGCATCCCGTTGAAATAGGTGAGGACTTGAACGGCAGGGACTTTGAAGCTTGGCAGAATATCCACCGGAATCGAAACCAAAGCTAATCCGCCCAAAACACCAATTGCGATTGCGAAAACAATCACACCGTAGATGTTTCCAACTGCCAATCGGACAAGGTTCATAAAGCTAAAGCTCCTAGGGACCAAGGCAGGTTGATAAGAGGTCTGGGGACATAATATGATTCTTTCTCATTAAAGATTATTCCTGAGCGATTCACTAATCTTTCAAATTTCCAGAAATAGGCACTTAAAAATTCCCTTGGCAGAACGGGCAGTTTGGGTTATGGGCTTTGATTCGAGAAGGATCTTCAGGAGATTTGAACTATGAATCTGTTCATCCGTTGGAGTGCTTTAAGTTTTGCAATTGTGGTAAGTGCTACTTTTGCACAAGCTCCCGTTGATGGCAAAAAAGTGGTGGCCGTTGCTAACAATCGAGAAATTACCGAAGCGGCTGTGCAACGATTTCTCAAGGCTTTGCCTGAAGAGAAAAAAGCCAAGGCCCGTCCCGAAGTGATTAATATGCTCGTCGAGAATGCCCTCATTGCCTACTATCTCGATGCACTTAAAATTGATGTACCTGCAAAGGAAGTGGATGAGCAACTCGCGGAGATCAAAAAAGAAGCCGCAGAACAAAAAGAGAAGTTTGAAGATGTCCTTGTCAAAATGGGCTTCACCGAGGCTGAATTCAAAGCCGAGGTTCGTAATTCCATGCGCTGGGAAAAATTTGTCAAAGAACAGGCAACCGACGAAAAATTGAAAAACCTGTTTACAACCAGTCCGGAATTCTTCGATGGGACCAAGGTGGCGGCTCGACATATCCTTGTGGCAGTCGAGGCGAAGGATGGAGAAAAAGGCAAACAAGAAGCATACAAAAAAGCCCAACAAATTTTGGCGGGGATCAAGGAACAATCGGCCTTAGCGATTCAAAAATTACCGGCGAATCCGGACCCTTTAGTTACAGAGAAAGCCAAACATAAGGCTATTGAAGAAGTCTTTATTAATTACGCCAAGGCCCACTCAGATTGCCCCTCGAAACGAGATGGCGGGAATCTCGGAGAATTCCCTCGATTAGAAGCGATGGTTGAACCGTTTGCCAAAACTGCCTTTGAACAAAAACCTTATGAATTGGGACAGATTGTCGAAACACAATTCGGCTATCATCTCATTTTGGTGACGGATCGAAAACCCGGAAACAAAATCGATTTTGAGAAGGTCAAACCGGTGGTCATGTATGTCTATGGAACCCGTCTGCGTGATGCTGTGGTGGAAACCGTTAAGAAAAGTCCCGCAACGAAGATAGAATATAAATAATCACCTTTGCTAGAATAGACCCCATGAGTTCAAAAACCTTGGTCGGTCTATCGAATCCATTGACCATCCGGTATGGATTTTCTTCTTGCTCTTTGGGGCAATTTCTTGTGGGTCTTAGCAGTCGGGGAATTTGTGCGCTACATTTAGGTTCCCATGTCGAGGTACTTCAAAAAGAGTTGCAAGAACAATTTTGCCGAGCAACTTGGATTGCTGATCCGAGTGCGATTTTGCCGATGCTATCTCGTATGATCGAATGCATCGAGAATCCGACCCAAGCGGTGGACTTACCTCTCGATCTGATAGGAACAGATTTTCAAATTCGTGTCTGGCAAGCATTACGTCAGATTCCTGCAGGAACCCAAGTCACCTATCAATACCTTGCCAAATCGATCGGTGCCCCTCAAAGTGTTCGTGCAGTGGGGCAAGCCTGTGCGGCAAACCCGATTGCGATTTTGGTGCCTTGTCATCGGGTTGTTCGTTCTGATTCGACCCTTGGGGGGTATCGATGGGGAATTTCCATCAAACAGAAATTATTACGTCAAGAGGGGATTCTTTCAGAATTGCTTATCGCTTAGTTTCCAATCGTATCTATTTTCTCTACCGCGGCATATTTCTGTTGGAGAGAGAATTTTCAAAAAACCTTTTTGAGAACAAGACAGCAAGCTAATAATCTTTTCAGAGTTTTGATCGGTATTGATTATGTAGTGGTAAAATTACCACAAGGAATATCGAGTTTTTGTTGGGATTTGTAAATTGGCCCGTTTACTTTAGATGAATCTATGATCTAATTCAGACTGGATGAAATCGTTTGCCTGAAAGAAAAATACCGAAATGGATAAAAAGCGTATTTTAGTAGTTGAAGATGAGGCCATCTTGGCGACCGATCTGGCAGACCAAATCCAAGACCTTGGCTACGAAGTCATCGGGATCGAGGACACTGCGGACGGTGCCATCCAAGCGGCCGAGAAAATGAGACCCGATTTGATTTTTATGGACATTTGCCTGAAAAACTCGAAAGGGGGCAAAGACGGCATCTATACTGCCACACAAATACGCCACCAATTTGGTATCCCTGTAGTGTTTTTAACAGCCTATTCCGATCAGGAGACGATTTCACGCGCCAAGCTCGCTGAACCGTATAGCTACTTACACAAACCTTGGCAACCACGCGATGTTCGCACGGCCTTGGAAGTGGCGATCCATAAACATCAGAGAGAAAAAGAAATTATTCAACGGGAAAAGCAGCTGCACCATACCATTAATGCTCTCGGGGGTGGGGTAGTTACCGTAGATGAAACAGGAAAAATTTCCGCCTTTAATCCTGCGGCGGAATCTTTAACGGGATGGAAAAGAGAAGAAGCGATTGGGAAACCCGTCACGCTTGTTTTGCCTTTTGTTCAAGAACACTTTCCAACACGAAGCGGCGAAAAGCCTTCTAGCTCAGTTGATCGCGAAACCACCCTTGTGACCAAAGAGGGTCAGCAAATCCCTGTTCTGCAAAGAATTTCTGATTTGCCGACCGCCGACCCAAAAATGCAACGTGTGATTTCGTTTTGGAATCTTGATAAATCTGAGCAATCGTTTCAATCTCTGTTGCGTGCCCAGAAATTACAAAGCCTTGGGACTTTAGCTGCGGGAATGGCCCATGAGTTTAACAATCAACTCACTCCTATTCTTGGATACACCAGCCTGCTCAAAACGATGATTGCTCCGGATGAGACAACCACGGAAATTTTCCAATCCATCGAAGAATCGATTCAGCGGCTGTCGAATCTCACGCGGCAGATGCTCAATTATGCTGGTAAAGCTCGTTCGGAGATGATTCCCATCGATATTAATCATCTCATTGTCAATTCGCAGGAACTTTTGCGTATCACTGCTACCAAACGTGTTCAATATCACCAAAAACTCTCGCCCAAGATGGCTACTTTCCTAGGGAATCCGCAGGATTTGCAGCAAATCCTCTTCAATCTGTTGACCAATTCGGTTGAAGCCATCGGCGATCGTGGAGGGGAAATTGTGCTTTCCACCCAGACGGTTGATTTATCTCAAGCCGAATTGCGCTCTCCCTATCTCAATGTCACCCCCCCTGCGGGTTGGTATGTTCACATCCAAATAAAAGATAATGGTCCGGGAATTTTACCACAACATCTTCCCCAAATTTTCGATCCCTTTTTCTCGACCAAGTTTTTAGGACGGGGTCTTGGCTTAGCTGTGGTGTTAGCAGTGGTCGAGCATCACAAGGGTTCGATCAAGGTGAGTTCGTTACCCGATCAACAAACGATCTTCGACCTCTATTTTCCGGTAACATCCTCGGGGCATTCATCCTGAAGTTGTTCGTGAATTTGTGGTGTTGGTCACTGCGGAGCGGCACCATGTCACAGACTGGGGATATTCGATTTGAATTGGTACAATTGGTCCTATTTGGAATCTTTTTCCTTGATGCAATAGAGATGATCCACACCTCGAAGGAAGAGCATCCCCTGTGCGATCGCAGGGGAAGACCAGAACATTTCTTTTAATGGATTGTTGTTGAGTACCTTGAAATCCTTACCGGCTTCGATCACAAAAGTGGTTCCGCTGTCGTCTAACACGAAGATTTTCCCTTCGTAAGCCCAAGGAGAAGAGGTGATCCCCGAGGCGCGAGGAATACGCTCTCGATACATTTCTTTACCCGTTTTAGCATCAAGGCAGGTCAAAGTACCGCCGCGCTGCTCGGCAATGTACAAATAGCCCTGATACAGCACAGGGGTAGACATCGAGGGAGCACTTCGTTCGTTGGTCCACAAAATAAATTCACTCGGTTTGTCCTTGGATTTGGGAGTGATGTCACCTTTTGCGCCCGCTTTAATGGCATACAGGGGCGTTCGACCAAATGACCCACCGTTTCCGACAAAAAGAGTTTCTTCATCTGCGACGGGGGAGGCATTACAGGAAGCGCCACCGCGTCCGCCTCCGAATCCTCCCATACCCATTCCGGAACCTGTCCCTGAACTCGATGTTGACAGCTGCATTTCCCAAAGAAGTTCTCCATCCGCAGGATTGTACGAGCGGACTCGCGAGGCACTTAAACAGATCAGTTCCGCCCGAACTTTATTCTTCCAAATCAACGGGGTGGCCCAACCCGATTTATCAGAACGATCTTTCTTCCAGAGTTCTTTACCCGTTTTCGTATCAAGGGCCATCACGAACGATTTTTGCTCGTTATCACATTGGATAAACAGTTTACCCTCATGGAGTGTCGGGGAACTTCCCGTTCCCCAACCTGCCATCATTGGATAAGAAGGCATTTCTTTTTTCCATTGGAGTTTTCCGTCCAGATCGTAGCAGTAGACACCCAACATTCCAAAGTAGGCATAAATAAATCGGCCATCTGTGACGGGGGTTTCCGAAGCATAAGTATTTGTTGAATGAATCGGGATGGTGGGTTTCCGTTCGGCCGCTTTTTCCGACCAGATTGTTTTTCCGGTCGTTCGATCTAAACAGATCACTTGCCAAGTGTATTCGACATCGGGGGCTTTTGACCCGCCGAACCCACCAAACCCCCCTTTCCCCCCCCCCGAGCTAGGACCAAATCCTCCTTTTCCTCCTCCAAAATCGTTGGCTTTCGGTTTCTTTTGGTCTTTGGTGATGGCGGTGGTGACAAATACCTTATCTCCAACGACGATCGGACACGACCAAGCCACACCCGGAAGGGTAATTTTCCATTGGACATTTTTCTCGGTATTCCAAGTCGTAGGCAATCCCGTTTCTGTCGACAAAAAATTGCCAGTCGGTCCCCGAAAACCAGACCAATCGCCGGCCTCGGTGACGAGAGTCATAATTCCAGACAAAATGATGATTGCACTCAAACGAAATTTCCAAGGCATGATCTCGCCCTCTTAAAATGATGAGAATTTACTTTTAACAGATGAGCTATGAGAAGGGTATGAAAGTCTCGATCGTTTCCGTTTGAAAAATTTAAGATGCAGTATAAGAGGGATTCGGGTGATTCTGAATAAAAAAGGTGAGATAAAAAAAGGCGAGTGCCCTCAACACATGGGAGACACTCGCCTTTTCTGGATCAAGGTCAAAGTTCCGGCTTCGACCTCACCTCTTTTCATCCGGCCCCGTTGGGTTTCCCCAACCTCTTTTCATCCGGCCCCGTTGGGTTTCCCCAACTCAGCTTTCTTGAGAAGAGCATAGTGCATGCCAAAAAAAATGGGGCCATTTCCCGCTCGATTTTGAAAGATTTACACGATTCGATTCATGATGGCTTGTAATTCTTTCTTCTGGTGAAAAAATTTCTACACTGATAGCCAACCTCGTTTCGCCTTTTGGCTCACAGAGAACAGAATTATGAATCTTCCACGCCGAGACTTTCTAACCGCTGCTACCGGTTTGACTCTTGGGGCAACATTTCCTTCGCTTGCCATGGCCGATGAGGTCAAAAAATCTTCTCCGACTCGAGCCAACCGGATTGGTGTTTCGACCTATTCCTTCTGGCAATTTCGACACAAAGATTTACAGGACCTCGAAAAATGTATCGATCTTGCTGCCGAGATGGGCTTCGACGGGGTGGAGATTCTTCATCGCCAAATGACGGATGAATCGAATGCCACGCTTCAGAAGATCAAAAAGCGAGCGTTTCTGAACGGTTTGGACCTGATGGGGTTTTCCACCCATCAGGGGTTTCTCTTTGCCGATCCTGCAGAACGTCAGAAAAATGTCGATCACACCATCAAATGCATCGAGTTGGCTTATGCTTTGGGGATACCGACCTTACGGGTCAATACCGGAACGTGGAGAACCAGTAAAGATTTCGATGAGTTGATGAAGAATAAGGGAATCGAACCACTCCCCAAGGGAGTGACCGAAGAGGATGGATTCAAATGGGTTGCCGAGGGACTCACGGCGTGCTTGAAGACGGCCGAGAAATGTGGTGTGCTGTTGGGGTTGGAAAATCATTGGGGATTAGGCCGCACTCCCGAGGGGGTTTTACGAGTGGTCAAAGAGGTGAATTCCCCTTGGCTTCAGGTCACATTAGATACGGGGAATTTTTTCGATGACCCCTACGATAAACTCGAAATGCTTGCCCCCAAAGCAGTCTTGGTTCAAGCCAAAACTTATTTTGGGGGGGGGCTTTGGTATTCGGTCGATCTCGATTATTCACGGATCGCTAAGCTATTGAAAAAACATTCGTATAAAGGTTATATCTCACTGGAGTTTGAAGGGAAAGAAGACCCCCTCAAGGGTATCCCCAAAAGTCTGGAATTGCTCCGAAAAGCCTTTTCGGCCTAACCATTGGATCGATTAGTCGAATATCGTTCCTTTTGCCTGACTTGGGAAAAGAGCATCATTTCGAACATCGTTTCTTTTGCGTTTCCCCGAGGGTGATCCTTTTCCTTTTTCGGTCATTTTGAGTCTGTCATTTTGAGACTGTCACTTAGAGAAGGATGGAAATATCCTCCCTGAGGGGTTTCCCCGATATGGATCATCATCCCTTTTCCTCTACACTATCGCAGAGGGGGTTTTTATGACGGCTACTGAGATTGTTTCGCTCATTCAATCGCTTCATCCTTCTGCGATCATCTCTCAATCGCTTGAGGGAGTCGATCCATTCTTTGTTATCCAACCGACGCAGCTGAAACCGGTGGCATTAACCCTTCGCGATCACCCTTCGTTGAAATTTGATATTCTCAACAGCATTTGCGGGGTCGATTATCTTGAGACCGATCCTAAAAAGGTTGCCAAGGCCGGTTTTGAACCCCATCTCGAAGTGGTCTATCACCTGAGTAGTTTTACCCATCGACATCGTATCGTTGCCAAATTGATTTTGCCTCGCTGGAAGAACGATCAGGTGGGGGAACTTCCCGAAGTGCCCTCGGTGAGTGATATTTGGCCGGCTGCCGATTGGCACGAACGAGAAACCTTTGATCTACTGGGCATTCGATTTATAGGTCATCCGGATTTGCGAAGGATTCTTTTAGCAGAAGATTGGGAAGGGTATCCTTTGCGTAAAGACTACGAATTTCCCTTGGAATATCATGGCATTCGTTGTCGCTAGTTCTTGATTGTCCCCATCGAGGTGAGATCAGTCATTAACAATCGCATCTAGATCGCTTCAAGCCAATCAGAAGGGGTTTTCGATGCCGAGAGGTGTTTTGCGAATCGCCACAAACACTGAGCGATAAGCCTGCCGATCGGTACCTCTGACGGGTTCATGAATGAGTACGATCCAATTGGGATCGGAGACAATTTTCCGAATCAATCCCTCGTGGAACGATTCGCTTACAATCAAATTCACCTGAAGTTGTTTGAGAACTGTCTCGCTGTTATCAGCACCATCACGAACGGCTAAACAGGTTTCCCAATGTTGTTGCTGAAATAAATGGGCATGCGTCGTCAAAGTGATGGGAAACTTCGGAGTGAGTGACCAAAAGAGAAAATCACCTTGTGTTTCACTGGTGAAAATCGCTCCGACATATTGCCCATTCGGATAATTTTCTTCCAGAATTTGGGACAGTTGTGGAATCCATTTTCCTTGGCAATCTGGATTTTGAAGTTCAAGGGCAATCCGATAGGGTGTCCCCGCAAAAAGAGTTTGTTCCGGCTGCGACCTGATGGAGGCAACGATCGCCCAAAGGAGCACAGAAACCAGCGCAGCCCAAGCAGCGATGCTTCGGAAACAGGGGTGCGAACCCCCCTCAGCTTTTCGTGTGCTTTCACACAGGCACAAGGTCCATAACAAAATGTACCAGAGAAAAAGCCGTTTTTGGAAACAAGTTCCAACGCAAAGCACGATCAGCAACAATAACAACGATTCCCGCGGGACTTGCTGGCCGAGGGTCATTCGCACGGCGAGGAGAAACATCGGCAAGAGGACGATAATCCATTCCGAGACATTGCTGCCGAGCGGTTCCCATTCGGCCATGGAATTCACTCCGGTACGCGAACCAAAGGCAAGGATTTTGGGTAATAACAAGGGGCCATGTGGATTCACGCAGGTGGCAAGGGCGCAAACGAGCAACAACCCCGCCCAAGGAGCATTTTCCCATCGTGGCCAAAGGCCCGCCCATCCGTTTGCTCGAATCGATAGAGGATAGGCTTTGGTAGCCAACAGGGCCAAGCCGAAAACCCAAGTGGCGTGAGTGTTGGCCCAAATCAAAAAGACAAGCGGTAGGGTGAACCACATTCCGAAATGAGGTTTCTCTTCTAAGGTCGCTCGACCGACCAGCAAAAATAAAGGGACCGCCCCCCATTGGGGGCGCTGCACCAGAGCAAACGGATACAGAAAATAAACCAAGGCGCCAATCAGTAATAGGGCAAAGACACCCGATTGAGAAACCCGATAGGCGATCTGCCAAATAAGTACGGTCGAGGTCGCGATGATCAGCAGATGAATCAGGCGCAAGGCATTGGCTCCCCAAATCAATCGCCTTTCGGGGTCATCACCTCCAAGGTGGCTGGCGAGTTGGTATGCCGCTGCATAACTACACGAAGGGATAGTCGCGTGATTGATAAATTCCAAGGAAGGGTCTGAATAAGGACTCAGGGGTTCTCGACTTGGAAAAGTGCCCTGTTCGATCATCCACTGACCATAACGAGCATGTCCCCAAATATCCGTATGCCATAACGGAATTAGCCCTGAAGCGAGGGAAAGAGTTAGAACCATAAAGAAGAAAATCAATCGGTCGGGATGCAAGGTTTCCTCGTTCTGTGATCTCACTATTCAGGGAAGCCAGAAATTTTAGCGGCTTCGATTGTAAGGCTTGTTATTTTGGGTAGAATAGGCATAGTTACTGGGAGAAGAAAGAATGAACAAGATCCGACAAGCGATCGAATCGCTTCGGGAAACCTTGCGAGCGTTAGAACCCTACGAAGCGTCGGAGGCCGTTCCCCCAAAACCGGGTCGCTTTTACGAAACCTTCAATGGGTCTGCCGTCTACATTCTCTACACCGATTCCGATAATGATGGCAAGGCCCTCGTGTTAAAAGGGGGGCACAAAGTCCATTCCTCGAACGGGGAAGAGGCAGGGGAAACTTATTATGTTGACTCAAATGGATATTACAAAACGAATGATCCAGGCGCCGAAATGGGCATGAGCCTGATTCGGGAACTTCCGATTGATCTGGATCAGTTAATTCCGCCCCGAACCAATAACGAGCCGAGCGTTCCATCCTCCCGAAACGTGGCACGAGTTTGGACCGACGATGACGAGGATTCGCAAGAGGAAGAAGATACAATCTAATCCTTCTTAAAGCATTATCGTTCTTGCATGAGATCAGCACGCATTCCGAAAATTCAGCCTTTCATTTCCCAGATCGCTGCTTTGTTGTGACCGACCAACACGAATGTCTCAAAATCGTCGGCCATGGCCATATCGTGAACGTGGAAATTCACCTTTTCTTGTTTGAGGATTTTTTTACCGGTCGGATCGATCACCATCAGAAAACCATCACCCGCTCCCCCTGTGCCGATCAGGAACGAGGAATCCTTGCTGAAGAACATACGATTGACAAGGCCTTGGCCCTTATCGCTGACAAACTCTGCGATTTTCTTTTGCGTGGCAATCTCGAAGGTTTCAATACGAGCTTTCGCTTCCAAATGGTCGATGTTCCCAATTTTACCCGTCCCACCGAGAGCGAGGGTTTTCCCATCGTGTGAAAAGGCTACGGAGCGAACCCCACCGATCGAATGCAAGCGGGCCGTGGCTTCCCAAGTATACATGATGGGGGCTTCCACTTCGGCTATTTTCTTTCCCGACTCTAACTCCCAGACGATTCCTTTGCCAATTTTATCGGCGGTGGCGAGGTACTTCCCATCCGCACTGAATTCCACGCAGAAGAGCATGCTCCCGTAACCCTGAGGGGTTTTTTCTGCGTGCCCTTTCAGTTCGTGAATTTTTTTGCCTTGGGCGTCCCACACTCGGCAGATCATATCATCCCCCACCGAGGCCATCTGTTTTCCGTTCGGAGAAGTGCGGATCGATCGCACGCGGGGTGCATGCACCTCTTCGGATTTGATGGTTTGATTGGTCTTCAGATCGTACCAAGTTAATTTCCCGTCGTAACCGCCACTCACGAGGATTCCCTCGTTCAGAAGGGCCACTCCCGTGACCCAAGCTCCGTGAGTGAATAATTCCTTGGGTTCCAGTTTGTCCGAGGTGAGATCCACACTGTAAACTTTGAAGTCACTGCTCCCAAGATACGCGATCTTCTTCTTGGGATTCAATGCAATCGAGGTGACGATTCCCTTGGTAGAGAAATCGCGGACTTGTCGGAGTTTTTCGGGATTCGCTGGCATAAAGTTAAAGGTGTTAGTAGGTTGGTAGGTCGGCGGGTAGGTTATGATAACGGAACATAACCTTTACCTCAGTTTAACCAAGTTTTTCCATCAAGGCAAGCATTTCTTCCCGAGGAGTTTGTTGGAAATTCACCGATCGATTCCCTTCTTGAGGATTTTGTTTGGTGGTTCGGATTAGCTGTCAATTGGGCGACTTTCAGAGGGTTTTGGCCTTTTCACACCCAGAAGGATTCCATCATTGCTACTTTCTTTACAATATCGGAGCATCAAACTATCGGGTCGTTGAACTATCGGGGCATTGAAATATCGATACATCGAAACGGGAATATCTAATCAGCTGAGGGGAAAACAATTCCAGTTCGATTGGAGGAACATGAATTGGAGAAAGGTTTCGTAGCCATGGCAAAGGGAGTTAGGGAGTGACTGAAATACCCCCGAAACCCACCAAACAAGGTCGAGAGGGTTTGGTGTTGATTGGGTTTTGCCTGTTCCTGTTTTTCCGTGAATTGACCGCCGTCGATCTGTGGGCCAGTCACGAAGCACGGGCCGCCCAAAATGCTCAAAGCCTTATCGATTCGGGACAATGGATGCTTCCACATTTATTCGATGGCACGCCAGAATATCAAAAACCGCCGGGCTATTATTGGTTGGTTGCTCTCTTGGGTTTAATCAACGGATCACAGGTTGCGATTTGGTGTGTCCGCTTTCCCGCTGCTTTAGCGGCTTTGGGTACCGTTTTTCTGTTATGGAATTATCTGCGGGATCGCTTGACCCCTCCTGCGGCATTTTTGATTGCTCTGATTCTCGCTACCAGTGTCCATTTCACGGGGATGGCACGGGTCGGTCGGATTGATATGCCTCTCACCTTTTTTGTTACGGGTTTGATTTTGCAATTCCGGCAACATGGTTCGTATTGTTGGGGGGGGCTATGGGTCAGCCTGATTCTGATCTTCAAAGGTCCTATTGGCCTTGTACTGGTGGGGAGTGTGGTACTTGCCTGTTGGATATTCCGAATTCCACTGGTGAGCTGGTCTCGTATTATTCTGCTTACGATTCTCGGGGCAATTCCTCCTGTCATGTGGTTTGTTGCGATTCATCTGCAAACCCAAGGGGAATTCACACAGACTTTTTTTATCTACCACCATTGGCAGCGGGCTTCGGGGGGCGCCGAAGCTCTGGAGAAGCATCCTTTGGGGTGGTATATCCCATTATTTTTCAGCCGATTCCTTCCCTATTCCCCACTGGTGCTTCTCGTGTTGGTGCGATGGAAGAAAGAGAATCATCCCGAAACGAGTTTCGGGATGGTGTGGTTGGTGAGCATGTTCGTGATCCTCTCCCTTTCTCGTTTCAAACGTGCCGACTACCTTTTGCCTGCGTATCCCGGTGCAGCCTTGATCTTGGCTGGACCGATTCAACGCTGGTCCGATCGTTTTCTCTCCGGATCGCCCGAATCCCAACGAGGCTTCTCAAGAAAGTTCGGATGGGTAGTGACCAGTCTTTTCGTTGTTTCCTTCGTCGGTTGGACCATTTTTGATCGACTCGTGACCTTTCCTAAAGCCCAAACTCATGAGGTAAGGGAATTTGCTCGAATCGTTCGGAGTTGGGTGCCAACGGGGCAAGAGGTTGTCTTTTTTCAAACCGAGAATCATTTGCTTGCCTACCATCTGGGGGCACCAATTCGTACTGTGGTGAGTAAGGAAGAGTTGGAACAAATCCGCCCCGAATATCTGGTGATGCCAGAGGGGGTATTTGTTGAACTTGCCAAGAAATGGCCCCTAGAGCGAATTTCTGGTACACAAGATTTTCTGACCGTTCGGGCCTATCATCCGGTGGTGTTAGCCCGTGCAAAATGGGAATAGGGAGAACAAGCAAACCATGACCCCGATCGAAACTGGCTTGTCGGTCATTTTACCGGTGTGCGGCCAAACGCAGGCCGCTGAGAAAGCGATCCCTGCTTGGCTGACTGCTTTGGAACGCCTTTCGTTGAATACGGAATTGATCGTCATTCACGATACCCCTTTACCCGAAAGTTTGCTCTCCCAAGTGAAAGAAGGGCCTCATCGCTTTGTGTTGATCTCGGCTGGGGAGAAAAAAGGATATGGTCACAGTCTGCAATTAGGGGTTGCTGCAAGCCAATATAGTTTGATGTTCTTAACGGGGTTAGATCAACCTTTTCCCATTGCTGAGATTGGGAAGCTCATTCACGAAATCAATTATAAAACTGAAGAAGGGACCATCATTCCGATCGACGTGGTCAATTTCCATCGGAAGGGGGTCGATCCGACGGCATGGGATCGATTCTGTTTGAAGGTGAGAAGCGGTCTGGAACGATTGATTCTAGGAACGTGGCCTTTACCAAAACTGGGTTGGCTACCCAAATCGGAGCGTTGGATTCCTCGGGCGATGCGGCTGTGGTATGGCATCCGCGTTCATGATCCTGCTAGTCGGCACAAACTCATTCGACGAAGAATTTTGCAGAAGTTCATCATTCAATCGCAAGGAGAATTTGCCACACGGGAAGTGCTGGCCAAGGCCAATTTTCTTGGTGCAATGATTGGTGAAATTGTTGTGCCCGATCGTCCCTGTCCGTTCGAGCCGCAGCCGATTCAAGAACCGGATACTCGTAAAGCCGACGAAAAAGAGGTGTGGAATTCCCCCAAATTTGTGATCCATCTGCCGCCGAAGACGGAATCGGCTACACCGAACACGGAACCCGCAGCGTCGTAATCAGAATCAGCCACCCTCGTAACCGTTATCAGCTCGGTCGTAAGCGGAATGAGTCTCCCCCCCTTGTGTAATCGACAAGGTCTCGAAGCGAGACCAGTTCGATTTTTCTCGGCATTCTGTGGTTATCAGCTTCCACAAGAGAGCTTGGGTAATTTTGAAACAGGGGTGCTGACGATTCTCTTCTACAAAAGGATTTGGGTTGATTTTGAGGCGAAGTTGGTCGAGAATTTTCAAAAATTCTGTGGAGTGTTGGATTGGGCAGGGAGCATTAATTCCACAAAGAAACGCTCCATTTGTAAGCGGGGGGGGAGTTCGGAACCCCCTTTCAATCCCCGATCCAATTGAGGAATCTGCTCAAGTAATTTATTGAGTCGCTTGGCTCCGATGTGGCGAATTTGCTTACGAACACCATCGCGAATCATCGGGAATTTGGGGATGCCCGCCTGATCCATGGCCTCTTCCCAAGCGACTTTCCTTTGAACTAAACGAAACACCTTCACCAGCTTCCGCACTTGGTACGAGATACCACCGAGAAGTTTCATATACTCTTCGGGTGGGGCATTCAGTATTTCTTGCAGCATTCCCAAGGCTTGAGCTGATTTGCCTTCCCCGATGAGTTCAAACACCCGAAAAATCGTATTGGTTCGGGTCTGAGCCACCAGTTCTTCGACATCCTCAATAGCAATGGTTTTTCGAGTCCCGATAAATTGATTCAACTTGCTAAGTTCCGAATCGATCAGCCCCAGATTCGGACCAATCAATTCGAGCAAACGATTGGCCGTGGGACGACTGATGGATTTGCCATACTGAGTTTCTGCCCATCGACTAATCCACAAAGCCACGGCCGATTCTGAGGGGGTTTTACAAGCGATTTGTGCAGCATCGGGGGTTAATTTGGCCAGCTTGGTCGTGGCAGGGAACGATTTCATTTCCAAAATCAATATCCCGATTTCACTAGGTTGAGCCATATATTTTTCGAGCAAAGGGCGATTGTTGCTCACAAACGAATCTGCTTCTTGAAGCAGCACCACCCGCTTGGAAGAAAAAAAAGAGACGCTATCAAGTTCATTACGAAGGTCCGGAAAGGTTAACCCCTCTCCAGAAAGTCGACTGAGGGAATATTCGGGATCAACACCATCGAGAAGCAGTTCGGTCAAAGTTTGGATAACCCTTCGCTTGAGGAAATCCTCATCACCGAAAACGACATACCATTTCTGTGCGCTGTGTTTGGACGTATTTTCCAAAAAGGTCATCGCATCCATAATTAGCCCATCAACAAAATTGTTAGTACCATAACAGAAAAGCCCTAACTCGGTCAAGCGAAGGTCATTCTAAATGGATTGAGAGAGTAAGATCATAGGGGACTGACGGTCTGAGAAAATGATGATTGAGAGAATGACTTCCTTCCTCCTTCCCGCCTGACAGGGGCTAAAAGAAAGACAATCCCAGTGACCGGATTAGTGTGGTGCCCAGCCAACGAACAAGAGCTTCAACCTCAAAGGGTTATAAGAATGAGATTTGGATATTGGATGCCTGTATTCGGCGGGTGGCTGCGTAATGTAGACGATGAGAATATGCAGGCGACATGGGAATACACCAAACGATTAACCTGCCGAAGCGAACAAATTGGGTTCGACCTCAGCTTGATTGCCGAACTAAACTTGAATGATATTAAAGGCGAGGCCGCCCCGTCGTTGGATGCTTGGAGTACCGCTGCTGCCCTTATGGCAGTGACTCATCGCTTGGAGTATATGGTGGCAGTCCGACCGACGTTTCATAATCCTGCGTTGTTGGCAAAACAGGCAGCAAACATCGACCACATCGGGGGGGGGGGCCGTCTTTCTCTGAATGTGGTTTCGAGTTGGTGGAAGGACGAAGCCGAGAAATATGGCGTCCAGTTTGAACAACACGATGATCGCTATGCTCGAACCGCTGAATGGCTGGAGATTGTCGATAATCTCTGGAAACGCGACGGCTTTAGTTTTGAAGGAAAATACTATCGAATCCGGAATAATGTTTTGCAGCCCAAACCCCTGACGCAACCTCGACCGACGATTTACGCAGGGGGTGAGTCCGAAGCCGCAAAAAATCTCATCGCCAAAACATGCGATGCCTACGTGATGCATGGCGATCCCCCCGAGAGAATCGCAGCCAAAATTGCCGATATGCGGACCCGCCGCGAAAAATTCGGTCTCCCTCCCATGATTTTTGGAATTGCCGGTTACACGATTATTCGTTCCCGCGAGCAAGAAGTTCAAAAAGAACTAGAACGTATTACCAACGTCAAACAATCTGCTGCAGGGTATCACAATTATCAGCAATGGCTTGCGGGAACCCAATTGGAACAACAGGTTTCTTTAGAGGATTACTCGGTATCTAATCGTGGTTTGCGCTCGGGGTTATACGGTACTCCTCAGAAAGTCTTGGATCAAATCGGGGCATTTGAAGCAGCGGGAGTTAACCTTTTGCTGTTGCAATGTAGCCCCCAATTGGAAGAAATGGAGCGTTTTGCAGAGCATATTATCCAGCCTATGAAAAGATCATGATCTTGGTTTTTTGGACGCTCGAATAAAGGCCTCGAAATGGCTCGGAGGGGTTCCCTTATCCACTCCATGATTGAGATTCAAGATATGTTTTTCTTGCTGGCCTGCACGCAGACATTCCTCGACGGCGGCTTCGATTTTTTCAATAGGCCCAGTCTTGAGAAGTTGTTGATCGACGTTCCCTTGAAAAACTAAATGGGGATAATCACGCTTCGCCTGAGCTAAATCGTGACAGGCTCCGAGAGAGATGATGTCGGCTCCCGATTGACACATCAAATCGAGGTAAGGGCACTCTTTCACGAATAAAATTCGCGGGGTTTGTTTGGCGCCTGCAAGAATTTCGGCATGGTACGGATAGGCCCAATCAAGATATTCTTGACGGGTCAATTCCCCTGCCCACGAGTCGAACAATTGATACAGTGCGGCTCCTCGACGGGTCATTTCATTGAGGAAATCGATCGTGGCACGCGAGATTTTTTCAAGCAGTTGCCGCCAAACTTTTGGATTCTCAGCGGCAAAGGTCCGAGTTTGATCGAGATTTTTACCTGTACCAATGCAGTAGGCTGCTACGGTAAACGGAGCGCCCGCAAAAGCAAGAATGGGTAATTCCCCATTAAGTTCCCTCTGAACGATTTCTAACAGCCGCAGCAGATAATGATAACGGGATGGGTCCACCTGTGTGGTCAGTTTATCTAAATCGGCTTGGGAACGAACGGGATGATCCGGCATGGGGCCGACATGCGGCTTGAGTTGAAAGGGCAAACCCATCGCAACGGGTAAAGTGGTAATATCATAAAATAGAATGATGCCATCCACCCCAAAGCGACGGGGACACAACGAGGCTTCCGCTGCTTTCTCTGGGTTTTCTGAAAACTCGTAGAAGCTCAGACCTGCCCGCACCCGATTGAACTCAGGGTCCCATCGACCCGCTTGCCGCATGGCCCAAACAGGCGTGCGTTCCACTTTTTCCCCACGAGCGGCACGAAGTAACAGATGTTCTTGGGGATTGGAAACCGATTTCATGCTGACCTCGTGGGATTAGCCGACGGACAATAATTCGACGACAAACGTCAAGGTTGCTTTTGGGGGAATCACACCCGGATAGCCCCGATCACCGTAGCCCAAATCAGAGGGAATAACGAGCTTACGGGTCCCGCCGACCTTCATCCCTGCCACTCCTTCATCCCATCCTTTAATCACTTGACCTGCACCGAGTCGGAAGCTAAAGGGTTTACTCCCCACATTGCTATCAAATTGGCTTCCGTCATCGAGTGTTCCGGTGTAGTAAACCGTGACGGTTTTCCCTTTTTCTGCAATGGCTCCGCTTCCTGCGACGATGTCCGTGTATTTCAGCCCAGTACTGGTTGTGATCATGTTGTATTCTCTTTAGCAGGCGAAATTTCTATTGTCGCAATTCCATCGACCATCGGCGAGAGAAACTTTCCCGACTGCGACCGAAAAGCAAACATATCCTCATGGGAACTTC
>JAOAAA010000049.1 GCA_026419115.1 Gemmataceae bacterium | reverse complement strand
CCCAACGAAGGGTCAAATTCTCTGGCTCGGTTTCGAGCCGTTGTAGCCGATTTTGCAGAGCCTGTGGAGTAGCCCGATACGATTTTTGGAAATTGAGAAGATATTGCGACCAAGCACCACCAAAGAGTTCCACTCCTTTTTGGAGTACCTTCTCGGCTTCGGCATAGTCCTCGGTCCCTTCAAGGAGTTCCGCCAATTGTTTTTGCAGTTTCGGGTTATTCGG
Organism: Gemmataceae bacterium; assembly: GCA_026419115.1. GTDB lineage: Bacteria > Planctomycetota > Planctomycetia > Gemmatales > Gemmataceae > SKW135. Next base: position 25,972 of record JAOAAA010000049.1, on the reverse strand, counting down.
TTGCTGGGTGATTTCTTGCTTCAACAACGAGATCGCTAGGGGATAGTTTCGCTCATCCAGTGCGTTTTGAATTTTTGAATCGATCGAGGTAAATTCCGGCGTAGGCGATTGAGTGTTGGCACCGAGGAAGGAAAGGATCAATTGATCGCGTTCTTCAATTTGACGATTCAATTCTTCCTGCACCAAATTGGCTTGCAGGGCAAGGGCATTACGATCACGGATAGTCCAAACAAAACCACTCACGAGAATCGAGGCAAAAATGACACTGAGGGCTGCGATCAGCAGGCTAAATTCACGGGACCGTTTCGCTAATTTTTCGCGGGCACACGCTTCGGCCGCTTCGTTTTCCATGGCGAGTTGGTGGAGTTCGGCAGCACGGGCTCGGGCCTGAGATTTAGCGAAATAATCCTGCAGAAGTTCGTTAAGTTCCCCCGCGCTTTCGGGGCGATCTCTGGGGTTCACAGCCAAACAATACTTGGCCAATAGAACTAAGCTCGGGTCGGTTGCCGAGCGATCTAACCTCGCATAGGCCTCGGCTAAAGCTCCTGCTTGGGCCTTACTGCGAACTTCCAAAGGTTCGCCAACATAAGGTGGCTGACCTGTGATAATCTCACAAAGAATCGCACCTAGGGAAAAGACATCGCTGCGACGATTGATCCGCGCTGTTTGACCTCGTGCCTGTTCGGGGGGCATATACGGAGCCGTGCCAAATATCTCCCCGTGCCGCGTGAGATTGGGGTCGTCTGTATTTGGATCGAGTGGTTGATCGAGTTGAAATCCCTCGGCCAAGGGATTTTGATCGGTTAGCTGCGAACCGGCCAAACGAGAATCGGCACTGGGTGCGAGCATTTGTAATTCGTGGATCGATTCGGGAGACCATCCCGTTTGGGCGGTTGATTCATTTTCGAGAAATTTAGCCAACCCCCAGTCCATTACTTGAACTTCACCGAACGCCCCCACCATCACATTTTCAGGCTTCAGGTCGCGATGGATGATCCCTCGGGAATGGGCATAGGAAACCGTTTGAACAAGCGAATCGAAAACCTTCAGAAAATTGGGTAAATCCTCACTGGTCCCTTTACGTTCTTTAAGAAGCTGGGAAAGGGTCATTCCCTCGACCAATTTCATGGCGATAAAGGGTCTGCCATCGGGAAAAGCACCCAATTCATAAACAGGTACAACGCCCGGATGTTGAAGTTTCGAGGCGATCTGTGCTTCATCGAGAAATCGTCGGAGTAAATCCGCACGATTGGCAAAACGAGAACGCAACACTTTCACGGCAACGGTTCGATTCAGCATGCGATCCCGTGCACGGTAAACTGTTCCCATTCCTCCGCGAGCAATCACAGTTCCGAGTTCATAGCGACCCTGTACTAATCCATAAGGTTCCGTGGCTGGCTCGGGCTCCATTTCTAAAAAGGAGGGTAAACCAGACACTTCGGTATGTTGCAGGGGCGACTCCAGAGAAGGCGCACGACTCATTAAGACCCCGTCGAGTAATTACGATTCATCGCTGAATAACTATGCGAGCGCAGAATCGATTCCACAAGCAACGATTATGCGGAATTTTCCGATTTCTCGCTTGTTTTGGTTCGATTGTTCAGGTCAGGGCTGAAACTGACGGGAAAAGTATGGCTGCATCTGAAATAGATTCCGATCTCAGAAAACGAGATGTCGAATCGAATGCCTTCACTCCAACGATACTCATTGATCGCTCGTCTCGGTGGGGGGCCGATGACGGAGGTATTTTCGGCCCGTGATCGCCAGACCGAGAAAATAGTCGCCCTGAAAATCTTGACCAGCGAAGCGATGTTTGATGAGGTCTCGGTCACCTTGCTCCATCGGGAAGCAGAAATTGGCTTGAGTGTGGCGCATCCGCATTTGGTTCGGTACCTTTCGGCAGAAACTCAGAAAAGCCCCTATTACATTGTGATGGAACGCCTGCCCGGAGAATCGTTGGCTCAGAAACTTCGTCGCGAGAAACGGATCGGTTTAGCGACCTGTTTGCGTTCCATCCTGCAAGTGACCAAAGCGTTAAGCGCCCTTCACCAAAAGGGGTATTTGCATGGGGATATTAAGCCAGAAAATGTCCTTTTAGTCGATAGCCTGAACACCAAATTGATCGACCTTGGTTTTGCCCATCGGCCTGGTGAGAACGACGAGCTTCTCGGAGAGGGATTTATTCTGGGGACTGCGAATTATGTGGCTCCAGAACTTTGTCACGATTCCCGTGCCGATAGCCTCGCCGTCGATATTTATGCCTTGGGGCTGTTGATTTGCGAGAGCTTGACGGGGGAGCTTCCCTTTCCGCAGGAGGACTCCTCCGAGAAAACCATGATGCAACGTCGTTATGCTCAACCGGTGTGGATACCCCCTAGCTTAGCGCCAGAATCGCTTCAAAGATTAGTCTACTTAATGACCTCCCCGAATCCCGTGGATCGCCCTTCGGTGGAGGTTATCGAAAGTCAAATATCCTTATTAGAATTAGCTCTTTTTCGTCGTGCTGGCTGAAATTTTTACTATCACAGATCAAAACAGCCCGATTTTTTCCTCATGAAGTGTAAAGTCCCGTTCCATAATGCGAATAAGTGGGTTACTTTTCATGGTAGGTGGTCGGCTCAATTCGGAAACAATTGTAATTTTGATTCATGGATGTGTTTCGGGTATCTAGAACGGGAGGTAGGATGTCTTCCAATTCATCGGCATCAATTTCGTTCCCGATTGGGAAGGATACAGAAAATCTGCGCCGACCAAAACCTCCTATCGATAACCACAACGTTCCTGATGATGAGAACCATCACGAGGAAATTCCTCAAACGATTGGTCGATACCAAATTCAAGGCGAATTAGGCAGGGGAGGGATGGGAATCATCCTTCGCGGGCACGATCTTCAGTTGAATCGAGAAGCCGCCATCAAACTGCTCCCTTGCTCACTTAACCAGAATCCTTACTTAAGGGAGCGGTTTTTAGAAGAAGCGGCTTTTGCTGCCCAACTTCAACATCCGAACATCATTCCCGTCTACGATACGGGCACCCTTCCGGATGGACGCCCCTATTTTGTCATGCAAGCAGTTCGCGGCATTACCCTTGCCAAAGCTCTCTCCGAGCCGAACCCTTCGCCGACCCGTTTACCTCATTATCTGAACATTTTTCGCCAAGTTTGCCAAGCGGTCGTTTATGCCCATAGTCGGCGGATTCTCCATCGGGACCTGAAGCCAAGCAATGTGATGTTGGGCGATTTTGGAGAAGTCTTTGTGGTTGATTGGGGGCTTGCCAGAAAACTCAAGGAACTCCCTGCCGGTGAACCGTTGTCCCACCTCGGGTGGGGGGACGAAACTTTTGATGTTAATCAGCACCAGAAAACCAGTCATTTGATTGGAACCCCTGCCTATATGGCTCCCGAGCAGGCTCATGGCCTGTCTCAAGCGGTCGATACCCGAAGTGATGTTTTTGGCTTGGGGGGAATCCTTTGTGAGATTTTGACCGGCCAACCACCTTATGTGGGCAAAGATACCAAGGAAATTCAGCATTTAGCCGAGAAAGGGGACCAAACCGCCTTAAAACAACGTCTCGAACAGGCGGATATCGATCCCGAACTCAGAGAGATCGTTCAAAAATGCTTGAATCCAAATCCGGATGAGCGCTACAACGATGCCAGCGAAGTCCTCCAAAAAATCGACACTTATTTAGACTCCCTTGAACAACGGGCCCGACGAGCCGAGCTGGCCCGTGTTGAGGCCGCTGCCTTGGCCCGTGCCGCGAATAAACGACGCAAACTCGTTTATGGAATTATTGTCTCTTTGGGCTTTGTGTTCCTGCTCGCTTCGATTGGTGCTTATCGAGAATATCATTGGGATATCGAAAAAGAACGTCGCAAAACGGCTTTGCAATTAAAGATCACTCCGGTTCTCTCGATAGCGGAAAACGATCTAAAAAATGGGAATTATTGCAAGGTGATTCAAACGATTCAGGATAGCTCCCTGCTATTAGAGGAAACGAAACAGGAACGATTGAACACCTTCGCAGAAGAACTTTTAGAAGATGCCCTCTTTCTCGGGTTTTTAGAACAGGTCCGACAACCCGAACTGGAACTGGACCCGAGTTTCAATCTCGACCCGAACTTCATTCCACTCATCGAGATGGCCTTTGAGATTTACCAAGTCCATCCTTTGAAAACATCCAGATTGGTTTTCCTTGAGAAATTTCAAAAGAGTCGGATTCGTCTTCAGATCGTCGAGACGTTGGACCTTTGGGCTTGGATTGCTCAAAGACAGCAACCCGATGTGGCCTCGCGCCTTCATGAGATCGCCTACGAACTCGAACCCGAGGCCTATTTACCGGTCGCTCTGCGGGAAATTTCCGTCCGAAATGAACCAGCCCGACTCTTAGAGTTGCTCCACGATATTCGTTTGAAAGATTGTACCTCGACACATATTACTCAACTTGCATCGCTGTTGATCCGACATGGAATGATGACCGAGGCCGAGCAGCTCGCCTCCGAAAATCTTCGTCTTCGACCCGAAAGTTATTGGGCGCATTCTCTTTTAGGCTCAATCTTGGTTCGCAAAATCAAAGACCCTGCGGATCAAGCGGTTCGACATCTCAAGCTCGGTCGAGCGTTACGGCCCAAATGGAGTTTGAACGCATCGCAAACTCAATCGGCTCTGCCCAAATTTATCTCTCAAGAACGGGCCGAACAATTCAAACGGCTATTATTATCCTCTCCTCAGAGTAGTAACCCCCTAGCGATCGAGGTGCTACTGAAAGCTCGGGCAGGGAAATATCGAGAAGCGGAAAGCCTGTTAGTGCAATTGACCCCTTCGGAACCGAATGCGGCGTTTGAATTGTTGCGAGCGAGGGTTTTTGCTTTGGGGGGTGATGAATTGACCGCACTGAAAGCACTTCGCACCGCCCATTGCCTCGACCCACAAAATCTGGAAATTGTTCTTTTCCTTTGTGATTTATTGATTGATCGAGAACCCGAGGATGCGGAAAAAATCTACGAACGGGTCTTCGCTCAAAATCCCAAATGTTTAGATGCTTACATCGGTCATGCTCAATTAGCGGTTCGGACCGGTCCGAGTGGGGTTTATCAACAACGGCTGGCTCAAGCTGTGGCGATGGCACCAAATAATCCAGAGATTTATCTTCGTCTGGCGCACACGCTATCCCTATATGGGGATCCCATTAAAGCCCTAGAATTGTTTAATCGAGGTTGTGAAATCGGTGCCAACTTTGAAGGCTGGAATCCTCCCTCTGAGGCCGTGGCAGCACGGTATCAACGACTTGTCAACACATATCGGCAGTATCTTCTCTATAAAGAGGGAACGCTTGTTCTGGAAACTCGGGGTATGCCGGTGACCTATACCAATCCCGAAATGGCCCTGACCTTGGCGGTGGTGATGGCGCGGCAGGTTGGGAATGAACCTCTCCAAGCGGCAGAAATTTTCCGTATTGTCTTCCGAGATAATCCCAAGATTATCCATGAGACCTCCTCGCGGATTGGGTATCCCGTTGCTGCAGTGGCAGCAATCGCAGCTACGGGTTCAACCGATGATCCAACTCGGGCCGTTACACCAAAGGAGAGAGACGATTGGAGTCACTTGGCTGCGGTTTGGCTTTCAAATGAAATTGACCGACTTTACGATATGGCCAAGATCGTATCGGAACCCGTTCGTCGATATGCCCGCATCATTCAAAATCATCCTCGGTTGAGTCGCTTCCACGAATCTGATTTTCTCGGTCAACTGCCAAAACCGACTCAAGAATTGTGGGCCCAAAACTGGCAACGACTCGATGACCTGATTAAGTAAGTTCCAATCCTATGTCAATCATCAGATCGATCGGATCGATTTGAGAAAGTGAATCTTCAACCGCTTATGCAAGTTTCCTTTATTCTTGCCTGAATCCTTTTCTAATCGCATCTCAAATGATTCATCAGGTCTGGGATTTTTTCCAAAAGCATGGCGCACAAGGTTGTTAAAATCCACTATGCTAGGGTTAGATTGGATGATCCTTCTTGAGGTGGATGTGAGTACCATTCCAACGATTCTCAGACCGTCGCACGAGCCTGAAAATAACTCGTCGGCTTCTTCGGAAAAGGAAGAGCTTGCTTCCATTACGAAACTTGCGAAACCTCATACCCGCATTGCGCCCCGTTCGGGTTGGCAGATCATCAATATCAAGGAGTTGTCCCAATCGTGGGAGCTGTTGTGGTTCTTAACTTGGCGGGATATTAAAGTTCGATACAAACAAGCCACGCTGGGCTTGGCTTGGGCGTTATTGCAACCTTTAGCGAATGTGGCGGTCTTCGTCATCTTTTTTGGCCGCATGGGGGGGCTTTCTGCCGGTGTCGAGAATTATTTGCTCTTCGTACTTTGTGGTGTGCTACCTTGGATGTTTTTTGGGAATGCCATCGCCTCGGCGGGCAATAGTATCCTGTCGAATGAACGACTTGTTACCAAAATTTATTTTCCTCGCTTGTTGGTACCATTATCTTCCATAGGTGCAGCGGGGTTCGATTTTTTAGTTGGGGTGGGCCTTTTAGTGGCCGCGTTGATTTGGTACGGGCAGTGGGGGGGGGCTTCGGTTGCGTTAGCTCCCCTCATCCTAGGGGTCATGGTTTTAGCGACCATCGGGATAGGAAGTTTCCTTTCCGCCGTGATTGTTCTTCAAAGAGATGTCCGTCATATTCTCCCTTTTCTCATGCAAGTCTGGATGTTTGCCACACCGGCGATTTATCTTTCTCCCGAATCGTTTGGACCGACGAGTTCCGCGATTTTACCCCTGAATCCTGCCCATGGGCTGATCCTGAATTTTCGTGCTGCCTTATTGGGCCAGCCCCTCGACTGGTATGCCCTTGGAGTCTCCACTGCGGTGACGCTGATCGTTCTAGTTGGGGGCTTGTTTGTGTTCCGACGTTGTGAAAAATCGTTTGCGGATGTGATCTAGGAGCCACCATGAACCGACCATTTTTCACCGTCATTATCCCCGCCTACAAAACCGAAAAGTATCTCCCGAAGACGATTCGTTCCGTCTTGAATCAGACCTTTACCGAGTTTGAGATAATCGTTGTTGATGATTGTTCGCCGATACCGCAAGCAACTTATGTACCGACCGATGATTCTCGGGTGCGTGTGATTCGCCATACCGAAAATCGGGGAGTGGGTGGTGCCCGAAATACGGGCATCCGGAATGCCAATGGGGAGTATGTCGCTTTTCTGGATGCCGATGATTGTTGGCGGGCCGAGAAACTCGAATACCAAGCCCGATTCCTCCAAGCAAATCCTCAACTCGATGTCCTCTTTTGCGACTTTATCCATTTGTTAGAGGATGGTACCCCAGAACGTTGGCGCGGGGGCTTAGCGGGATTATTGGATTCGTGGGGGGTTCCTTCCATCACGGTTGACGATGGGCGAATTTTTACTCAATCACTCATGCCTTATTTGATTCAGCACACTTCTTTTATGCACCCTTCGAGCATGGTGGTTCGGAAGAATTATTTCGAGAAGTGTGGTTATTTTGATGAGACGTATAAATCGATTGAAGACCTCGAAATGTGGATTCGATTAACCGAGCATGCCCAAGTGGGTTTAGTGGATCGGGTCTTGGTCGAGGTGCTGCAACGCCCCGATAGTTTAGGGCATGATCAAGAAAAAATGTCTCGCTACATCGTTCAACTTTATGAAACCTTGCCTGCTCGATACCCGAATCTTTCTGAGGAGGTGCAGCGTTCCATCCAAACAAGGTTAGCGACCGAATACCATAATTTGGGTTATGCCGAGCAATCGAAGAAAAACCGAACTTTGGCCCGCAGCCATTATCTGCGCTCGTTCCAATTGGGGCGAAAAACCGCCTCACTTTCTTTCTTGAAAACATTTCTTCCAATGGGTCTGATTCGCCTAGGGCGTTGGTTTTCACGCCGCAAAGGAGCCACCTCATGACGATTGCTTTGCGAGTCGAGAACTTGTCCAAAGCCTTCCGTATTGCCACGGGTCCTCAAGGGGGGCAATTACTCGGGGAACGGCTGAAAAGTTCCGTGAAATCATGGTGGGATACTCTCCGAGGTCGTCGATTACAGCGGCAAGAATTTTGGGCGTTGAAGAATGTCTCGTTTGAAGTGCAGGCAGGCGATGCCGTCGGGATTGTGGGCCGTAACGGTGCCGGTAAAAGTACGCTGTTAAAAATTCTCTCACGGGTCGTGGAACCCACAAGCGGGAGTGCCGATTATTTTGGTCGCATGGGAAGCCTGTTAGAAGTGGGGACGGGGTTTCATGCAGAATTATCGGGCCGAGAGAACATTTTTCTCAACGGCAGCATCTTGGGGATGTGCCGACGCGAGATACAGAAAAAATTCGATGAGATTGTTGAATTCGCTGAGATCGGACCGTTTCTTGATACTCCTGTGAAACGATACTCCAGCGGGATGTACGTCAAATTAGCCTTTGCGGTTGCGGCCCATCTCGATCCCGATATTTTGGTCTTGGACGAGGTCCTTGCAGTCGGTGATGCGAAATTTCAAAAAAAATGTCTCGGGAAAATGAAGAACGTTGCCGCTCAGGGGCGGACCGTTTTGTTCGTCAGTCACGATATGGCCGCCGTGAGAAGACTATGTAATCGCGGAGTAATGCTCTCAAAGGGCCAAGTGGTGAAAACCGGCACAGCCGATGAGATTGTCGAACTTTATTTGGCCACCGAAGGGGATGTTGCGAGACCCAATACTTGGCTCGCTATCTCGCAGGTGCCTCGTTCTGGGGGGAATCGTCAGGCGCAATTTACGGAACTCCGTTTCTCCTCAGGTCAGGAAGCAGGGATTATTTCAGGTGGACCTTTGCACGTTCACCTCCGCATTCACGCCGAAGATAATCTTGTGGTAGATCGAGTGGCCGTGGCCCTGTACGATCGTCATGGCATGAAACTTCTCAATGCGGATACGGCCCCCATGCAACAAACGATCCCGCTGCTTCAAGGGGAAAACGAAGTGGCCATGGAAATTGAATCGCTGCCGCTGTTACCGGGCAACTATATCATGGGGTTGTTGCTTAGTAAGCAACCTTCGACCCACTTTGACTATATTGAATCGGCTTGTGAAATCGAAGTCGCCCCGGCGCCGGATGATGGCATTCGACCTACGAATGATGGTTTTATTCGCTGTCAGTATCGGTTACACCCGATCCATACGGCACCTCTCCCTGAGTCCACACCGAGGATTTATACGCTATGACTTGGATTGTTTTGGTGAACTATAACGGCTGGGATGATACCCGTTTATGTCTCGACTCACTCCGAAAACAGACGGCTCCTTGTCGGATCGTTTTGGTTGATAATGATTCCAAAGTCAGACGACTGGAAGAATTTCAGAAGGAATACCCCGAGGTGGTCTGCATCCAAAGTGATTGGAACGGGGGCTGGGCAGGGGGCAATAATATCGGCATCGAATATGCCATGTCCCAAAATGCGGAACACATTATTCTTCTGAATAATGATACGACCGTGAGTCCTCATTTGGTGGAATCGTTACTTCGCGCCGCACACGATCACCCCGAATATGGGATCATCGGACCGATCATTCATTTCATGGATGAACCGGAAAAAGTGATGACCGATGGATGTGTTTTCAATCACCCAGGTTACAACGGCTTTTTTCAACGCAAAGAGGTTCCGCCGACCCAACCTAGTCTCGTTACGGAATGCGAGGTCGTCAACGGGTGTTGCATGATGATTTCTCGACAGGTGGTGAAGGAAATTGGTTTAATCGACCAACGATTCTTTCTCATCCACGAAGAGACCGATTATAATCTGCGGGCACGCCAAGCGGGCTTCAAGTGCGGAATCCTGTCCGAATCGCTTGTTTGGCATAAGGGGTCCAGCACATTCAAACGAACGGGCAGTAAACTGCAACGCTATTTCGATGCTCGGAACCTCTTGCTATTAATTAGCAAACATGGTCGCAAACATCCCGAAGGGCGACGCTCGGCCCGTTCCCTTCTCACCTATGGGAAATACATCTATTATCGATACTGTGAGGAGACCGAATCGGGACAAAAGGCAGCTGCGGATGCGGTGCTCGAAGGATTTATTGACGGGCTTCGCCGACGATATGGCCCAATGCCCGCACCAAAGAAACGACCCGAGCTAATCTTCTTGCGAGGCCTGTTCAATTCGGCCATGTGGTTACGAAAAAAATTTCCCCAATCCCAATCATCCACACATTAAACCTTTACGGTACACTTTTAGCTCGAAGGGAGAACCGATAAGCCGAATGTGGTCGGATGCATTGGCACCGCAACCCTTTATCGATCGTTCACAGGTTGAAGGGTTTTCATGGTGTATTTCCCTAAACGAGAAAGCAATAAATAATTGATGGCGCCTTGACTGGCTTTGGCCCCGAGCCGTCCGAAGATTTTTCCAAGGGCGATTTCGCTGGTAGGTAGATGGGGTTCGACCAGTTGAGAGATTTGGTCGGCGGTCCAACCTTCAGCCTCATTGAACTGACCGGAAAGGTAGGAATTGGTGAAGACACGGACTAAGATGACCCCCGTGGCAAGGCGAGACGCTCGGAGATGATAAATCCGGCATAAATCGCCGACCATGGCCAGCGAACAATAGAGCGTGGCCCCAGTATCGACTAGGGTATTCGGAGAAACAGCCGTGGCGAACGCGGCCCGACGTGCCCAGTAGCGAATCCGTTCTTGGGCTGCCTCGTCGAGTTTCCTTTGAAACAGCATGCGGAACGATTGTAACCACGAGTCGGTATCGGCCCATTGTTCCGTTACCAAAAGCCGCGAGCGAACCTCTTCCAGATCAAATAACCTTTCTCCAGAAATCCCGACATATGCAAGAGCCTTGCGTTTCTGATCGGTTTGAGCAATCGGATATTCCTTCAGATAACGCAAAAGAGATTCAAACGCTTGTTCTTTCTTGGCATTCACCAGCCAGCGTAGCCGACTTCGTTCTTCTAATTCTTGAAGTCCGCGAATGCGAAGTTGTTTGTTGCGTCGCAATCGAAAATAAAACAACACGACTCGTCCAAGGGAGTACAAAATCGCTAGCCCCAATAGGCTCAACAAGGTGATGCCAGTGTACTGAATCCACACCGGTTGAGTCGCCAAGCTCGCCAAAGTCGTTGTGATCTGGTTGAACAGAAACAGTCCCAATAGACCCGAAACCCCGAGCAAAATCAGTCCAACCAAAGGTTGCCCCAGCAAAGAGGGGAGACCAAAGACTTGCGGCTCTGAGGATAAAAGGGCATCCGCTCGGGCTAATTCTTCCTCCAAGGGAGTGGTATCCAGCGGCACATCCTTCTCGGAGAGGACAATTAACTCGCTCGGAATCTGAGGCAAGCGACCTTCCCCTTCATCTCGATCGCCGGGCCTTGGCTCGAAAGTTTCCGGATCGGCCTTTTGGAGCGGGGATGGCTCGGGATGAGGGGAGGGCAGGGAGTGGGGATCGATAGGGGAGCCGGATTTACGCGGCACTTGCGGAATCAGCATGTCTTCCATAAAGGTCTCCTTTTGCGGCAGTGGGGGTCACTTTTACCAGCAGCAAAAGTTGAAAATTTCGTCTAAGCCTATTTGTTGGGTTGGGTTATTGTGGAGTGGGGAAATTCTAGGATAAACATCAGGGAAGATGTAAAACCCCGGTTGCCAACTCGACTCGGGCCAAGTATCGGGAACCTTCGGGACGGTGAACTTTCTTTCAGGACCTGGTTCGAGTGGATTGCCGTTTTCATCGTATAATGTGCTACCCATCAGTTCCCGAGGAGAACCCTCGATCTCTCGGGCGCCCACCATTGCTGCGGTGGGGAAATACTCAACGCGAATCCCGTCGGCTTGTAAGGTGCTGGCCTCGGTACGGGTCATTTGTTGAAGAAGCCCTTTGAGCCGCGAGCGATCCGCAAACGGAACCCGATCCACCTTAGGGACAACAAAGCCAACCCGATGAATCCAACTGGGGCGAATCTGATGCGGCAATAGAGCATGCGATAAATAGCGCCCAATCAACTTTCCGGTTTTTTCCTTTGGGGAAAGAGCGCGCACCACATCCTCGACGAGTTGTCTCGCATCGCAATACATCCCCGACCCGTGAGCCAAGACCGCTAAAATATCCACCAAAATCAAAAGGGCATCGCAAGATTTGAGAATTCTGGCGACCGGCAGCACAACTTGCTTGCGATACTCGGAAAATCGTAAGGAAAAATCTTGCCATAGTGCGAGGTTCGATTTTCTGGTCTGTTCCGGTAAGGGAACGAATTCCTCTTGGTGATTCAAACCACAATATCGAGATTCTGCGAGCTTTTCAGGTTCCCGCCCTGAGATACGATTCCCCTGCCGATCGAGCAAGAAAGTCGAAGGGGTCAAATAAGGTTTGTAGGCCAAACGGAGTTTAGCTAAGCCAAGTTTATACGCATAAACCAATTCGGTGGGGCGCACGGGATCAGTCTGGCATTCGTGAAGAAACGGCTCGAAGGCCTGTCGATAATCGATATCTGCTTCGATGCGTTTCAGAACGAGATCGGACCAATGAGCGTAAGCCGTCGGGGGGTGCGACTGTTCATTGAGCATGGGCAAATCGTTGACCCTTTCTCCCGGAAGATCGTAAAGACGTAGCAAAACATCGTTGAAGAACCAATCGGTTCGTTCAAAACGGCAGACATATTGAGAGAAATCGCGAGTCTTGGCTGGCCAACGATTTTGCCGCACTAATTGGTTCCGATGCCCCTCATAATCGAACCAAGCGATCGAATCTTCTTTGGCCAATTGCGGGAGTTCCCGAAAACGGATAATTTCGCCCCGTTGATCTTTCTTGCCGATGTGAAACCGTTGGGGATCGTGATAGCGAAGGTGGTTGATGAGTGAGGTTAAAAACACCGTTTTACCGGACCAAGCCGAACCGAGAATCCCGATACGGCGTTCTGCCGTTTTCAAACGAAAAGAGGCCATAAATTCCTAAAATCCGACCGGAAATTCTATTTCAAGAAGAAAATGAGAATTTGGTCACCAAGTCAATTGTAAAGTGTTATTCTATTTAGACTCGACTGATCTTAGCTGATTCGCTAAAATCGAGATAAGATTTAGAGAAAATCCCTAGGGAATTGCTCCCATGACACGACTATTGTTAGTGACCAGCATTTTGGCGACGGCGTTAACCGCCCAAGCACAAACAACACCCCCCCTCTCTACGGATGCCGAGAAAGAGAATCGTGCCAAGGAATTGGTTGCACAACTAGGGGACCCTTCGTACCGGAAACGCGAGGCTGCCTCGATTGAATTGGCCTCGTTAGGAAGATTTGCCTATAAAGCGTTGGTTGCGGGGATGAAAGACCCCGATGCGGAAGTTTGGCATCGTTGCAATGCGCTGGTTCCCGAAGCCCGTCGCTTGGAATTGGCATATCGCATTGATCGTTATTTGAACGACAAAGAAGGGAAACTGGAACACGACCTTCCGTTGATGAAGGTTTTCAAAGAGAAAGTCGGTAACGATAATGTCGCGAAGGGCATCTACGCCGAATTGGTCAAGAGCCATCCCAATATCTTGGATGCGATCGAGCAAAATTCGAGTGAAGGCCAACGGCTCATCGATGTTCGTTTCAATGAATTGTATATGGACATTTATGGTGGCCGAGGGGGAGCACCCCGCGGGTACAACGGTCAAGAAATGGCGGGTTTATTTTTCTTGATGGCCCAGAACGATCATAAACCCACGCTTCAAACCTACATGTACAGCCAGTTCATCAACACCGACCCATTTGCTCGATTGGTTCGCGAAGATAAGGTGGGAGGTCCCTATCGCAATATCCTCCTCTCCTTCGTCGAAACACGGGCCGATGAACAAATTCTGGCCAACATGATGTATCAGTTTCCCAACTTTGGGTTGAAAGAAGCGGTTCCCGTTCTGCTCAAATGTCTGGAAACCAAGCCCTTTAATCAGTATACCAAGGCACAAATTCTGGGGGTCATTGGTGGGATGGGGACAAAAGACCATGTGGAAGCGGTGAAAAAACACCTCAACGATGAAACATTCGTGCAAAACTTCTTTGTTGCTGGTAAACCGATTGCACCGGGCCAAAACCCACAGATGGGATCAGTTCTGATTAAGGATATTGCCTTAGCTTGTGCCATTTATCTCGAAGGCAAAGACCCTAAAGAATATGGCTTTTCAACCTTTGTGAAACCCGTGGGTAACCAAATGTTGCAATACTATAACCTCGGCTTTATGAACGACGAAGAGCGAGCCAAGGCCTTTGAAAAATACACGGGCAAGAAGCAAGAAATCAAGAAGAAGGACAAGGACAAAGAAGACCCGAAAAATGGTCCCCCTATTCCACCAATGCGACAAATCAATCCGGTTCCGTTGCCCGCTCCGGACCTGCCTGATTGACAACATCAAAAGACGGGGCTAACCGTCAACATAAGCAGATCATAACAGAAGGCTAAAGATCGTTTTTCTGGGATTCTGTAAATCGTTTAAGACCAACATTTACCGAGTGTTGGTCTTTTTTCTTTCTCAGGGCGTTCTTCATCCATCGGGTGTGGGTATCCCCTAGCCACACTGACGGAGTCTTGGTCATTCTTTCTCTCTTGTAAAGAAGTCGCACGATGCGGAACTTGTAGAATATCGCTCACCAAGAATTGGTCTTTTTCTTTCTCTCATTGCTGATGCGTTATGAAGCTCATTTTGGCAATAATTCAACCCTCGAAACTCGAAGCCGTCAAGGAAGCGTTGAATACGGTAGAGGTGTTTCGACTCACTGTTGTGGATGTTTATGGTTTCGGGCGTCAACGCGGCGAATCCGAGGCCTTCCGAGGACACGAAGTCTCGGTGAATTTGGTTCGGAAGGTACAACTGCAAATTGCAGTGAATGAAGATTTTGTTGAGCCAACCGTGAAGGCAATTATGGAAGCCGGCCGTACGGGCACCGAAGGGCGAATTGGCGATGGGAAGATATTTATCCTTCCATTAGAAGATTGTATTCGGATTCGCACGGGGGAACGTGGTCCCGAGGCCATTTAACGAACGAATTCAAAAAACCTTTTGGATTTTGGATTCGATTCGTGTTCAATCCCTTGGATTCACGCAGTGAACCCTATCCACAATGAGGAATGAGAATAGAAAAAGGGAACTCAGGCTCGTGGAACCCTTCTCTATGAAAGAACAGGAAATTGGTGTGCGTGGGCGATGGCTCGTCTTGATTGCCGCATTGCTGGGCTGGATGTTTGACGGCTTAGAGATGGGGTTATTCCCATTAGTCGCAGCACCGGCACTTCAAGACTTGCTTCCGCCTTCCGAACATATTCACATTAAAAGATGGAATGCCATTATCACGGCGGTTTTTTTGATCGGTGCTGCAACCGGTGGCGTCGTTTTTGGTTGGCTCGGCGATAAAATTGGTCGCGTTCGAGCCATGACTTTAAGTGTGTTGACCTACGCGCTCTTTAGCGGGGCTTGCGGTTTGGCGTCGGCTGCTTGGCAGGTCGCTTTGTTTCGCTTTATTGGCTCGCTCGGGATGGGAGGCGAATGGTCACTGGGAGTCGCGTTAGTCATGGAAGTGTGGCCGAATCGCTCCCGAGCGTGGTTGGCAGGGGTGATTGGGGCGGCCGCCAATTTTGGGTATGCCATTATTGCGATGGTCTCGCTTGCCTTAACGGCCATTGTGAGCGATTTAGAATCGCTTCTCAAAGCGATTCATTTTAGCGATGAACTGATTGAAAAACTCACCCGAAACGGCGGTTGGCGGATTCTTATGCTTTTTGGAGCCATGCCGGCTTTGTTGACCTTTCTGATTCGTATTTTCGTTCCCGAGTCGCATCGTTGGCAGAAGGAAAAAGAGAAGGGAAACACTCAGTTTTGGAAGGGGAAAGACCTGCTGGCCGTGCTGGCAGGGGCATGCACAGCCTTGGGATTGATCACACTTTGGGCCAGCGATTCTATCATGATTGTTAAAACCATCGGCTCCGTAATTTTGATTATCCCGATCACTTTTTTGTATCTGTATCCTGTGATTGGTTTTGTGAAAAGAGCCGAGCCGGAACATCCTCTCAAACCCACGATAAAAACGCTTTTGCTCGCAGCGGGACTAAGTGGAGTGGCTTTGATGGGGACTTGGGGATCGACTCAACAGGCTCCCAATTGGGTGAATTCGCTAATCGAAGAAGAAAAGAAAGCGATTCAAAGCGGGGAATTGGTCAATCCCGAACTTCCTGCAGGCGATGCCAAAGAGGAATGGACCAAACGATCCAGCCGGTCGAGGGCTTTTGTCCAATTAGCCGGAGCCTTGGGCGCCTGCTTCGGTTGTGTGCTGGCAGCATTGCTCGGTGGATGGATCGGAAGAAAATTGACGTATATGGTCCTATGCCTTGCCTCAATGTTTTCGATTTGGTTTCTCTTCCAGATGAACCAGCAAATCTCACCAATCCTCTTTGTGAGCATGTTCTTGACTGGGGCGATCACGGCCGCTTTTTATGGTTGGCTCCCGCTGTATCTGCCGGAGTTGTTCCGCACGAAAATTCGGGCAACGGGGCAGGGGTTTGGCTTCAATTTTGGTCGGGTGATCGCTGCTATTGGGGTACTTCAAATGCTCTCGTTTCAAGGGAGTTGGTCCTTGCTCTGTTCACTCATGGGCTTTATTTATCTGGTTGGCTTGGTGTTGATTCAATTTGCCCCAGAAACCAAAGGTAAGCCACTGCCCGAGTAATTTTCTCGATTGGGAAAAAATTCGGCTTCAAGAGTTTCAGAACGGATTTTGCCGATGATTCGTTTGCAACGGTTATTCCTATTAGTCTAGAACTCCCCGAACGGCTAACCGTAATATGCCAACTACGCCATCTCTCACTCAAGTGAAATTTTTCGTTTCGCTCAACAATCTTCGGGAACGTCTGATAGTATCTAGATAGAGGGCCTCTGTTTTTAGAAGGGTGATTTCCCAATGATCCGGTTTTATTTGACCTCAGTAATCTTTGGTGCCATCTGCACTTCAGCGATGTCCCAAGGTATTTCTCCTATCCCCCGAATCGATCCTTTTGCCTCGAAAGCCGATAAATCCTCGGTGAATCTGACCGCGGTTGCGGAGATGGTACGCACCGGCCCAACCGAACGTCGTATGAGTGGCATTGCGATTGCGCTTTCGGCAGACCAGTGGTCCGCAGAAATCACAAATTCTGTATTGGATTACCTCGATACGAAACCGAATTTGACTGCCGAAGAATTTGCGTTAGTTGGGCAAGCTCTCAGCCGTGACCTTGGCCCCGTGAATGGGAAAATCGAACCAAGAAAAGTAGCTTTCTTTCGAGCTGCCTTGGAATCCGAAGATAAAACTCGTCAGCGCATCGCGGCAGAAATTCTCTCGAAGTGTTGGGATTCCGCGAGCTATGTTTTCATCGGAATTAGAGAGGTTGATTTTCAGACCCTTTTGGATCCGAAAGAACTCAATGCGTTGTTATCAAAGGAGTTTGGTCGCCGATTTGGATACTTTGCAGGCGAAATCGAAACCGTTAAACCCAGTTTGTTATTGGGGTTGAAATCCACAGATCGGGAAGTTCAGAAACTTTCGATCGAAGCAGTGGGCAATATCGCTCAGGTGATCGCTCTTGGGGTTCTGCCTCCCGATGTTTCCGGTCAGAGAACTTTGGCCGAAGAAAAAACGCGTGTGATTTTGATTCAACCAGCGAACGAACAATTAGCCCCACTGGTGGATATGATTCGAGAGGCCTTGAATTCTCCCCATCCTGAGATTAAGACGGCAGCGGCCCAAACGCTCAGCAAGGTGGCCCGAGGATTCGGTCAAGCCGATAAACCACGTCGAGAACTTGCCAACCGCATTAAGCCCGATCCGCTGTTAAAGCCCTTATCCAGTTCTGTATCCATTTTGACCGACCTTCTCAAGTCCGAGGATTTGAATACCCGACTTGCGATTGCTGAGGTGTTTGAAAATATCGCCGAAAGTGTTCCGCTTGAAAGTTCGCTTTCTCAGGCTTCTACCGATGTGTCGCCATTTGTGCGTTGGACTACCGCAAGGGCCTTACACAGAAACTTTGTCGCACTCGATTCCAAAGGGAAGACCTCGGCCATCGATACCATCGCTAAATTATTGGGTGATCAAGATATTGATGTGAGGAATGCAGCAGTGCGAGCCGCCGTGGTTTATGGACGTGATGGGGGCGAGGTCTTATTCCCGAAATTATTAAAATTGCTGCAATCAGGGGATCGAGAAACCAAAGCAGTGACATTAGAGTCGATCTCCCTACTCAAGGATAGCGCAGGCTCTGTTGTACCGATTGCGATTGAGACTTTACAGGGGAACGATATTGAGCTTCGTCGAGCTGCTGCGAAAGCGTTAGCCAATTATGGTCCAGCCGCTGCGTCGGCTCGTGCCGCCTTGCGAAAGACTTTGGCCGATCCCGATCAAGAATTGAGAAAAGCGGTTCGGGATGCTTTGTTTGCTATCGATCCCCCTGCCAAGCCTAAGCTATAATAACCAAGGGAAATTATTTCTGTTCCCTTTGAGAAGATTTTCCAAACATGGGTGCCCGATTTGGAATTTTGCTCTATATTTATTTTCAGTTTCTATAAATTCACTACTCAGTGAATCGGTCTTAAAGGGGTCCATCAGTCGATGCCATCACCTGCGTCTCTCGATGAATTTGCTGACCTCATCCGCAAAAGCGGTGTGCTGGGAGATGATCGGTTAAATCCGTATTTGGTTAAACTGAAAAATTCCCCAGAAGGAAAACAGCCTCTTGCCGACATCGCCGGCTTCTTCGTCCGCGATGGCCTACTTACTTATTTTCAAGCAGAACAATTTCTGCAAGGGCGATGGAAACGGTTCACAATCGGTAAATACAAAGTTCTCGAAAGGCTCGGCTCGGGGGGCATGGGGCAAGTGTTCCTTTGTGAACACAAACTCATGCGCCGCAGGGTCGCCGTGAAGGTTCTTCCAACCTCGAAGGCGAACGATCCGTCTAGCCTCGAACGGTTTTATCGTGAGGCACGCGCTGTGGCAGCGCTCGACCATCCCAACATTGTTCGAGCTTACGATATTGATGAAGAAGATTCGCTGCATTTTCTCGTCATGGAATATGTTGACGGGAGCAGTCTGCAAGATTTGGTGCGTAAGGCTGGGAAGCTCGATGTTCTGCGGGCGTGCCATTATGTCTATTGGGCAGCGGTTGGGTTACAAAGTGCCCATGATAACGGGCTAATCCACCGCGATATTAAGCCTGGAAATATCCTTGTGGATCGCACGGGGGTTGTGAAAATTCTCGATCTCGGCCTTGCCCGATTCTTTAACGATGATGAAGACCTGCTGACCAAGAAATATGACGAAAGCGTTCTTGGTACTGCAGACTATCTGGCACCCGAGCAGGCCATCGATAGCCATACCGTCGATGGCAGGGCCGATATTTATTCTTTGGGGGCCACCTTTTATTTCATGTTGACCGGAAGCCCTCCCTTTCCCGAGGGAACGATCGCCCAAAAACTCCTTTGGCATCAACAAAAGGAACCGAAATCGATTCGGGTTTTGCGGCCTGATGTGCCCGAGCCGATTGTGGCCATCTTGGAAAAAATGATGGCCAAGAATCCCAAAGATCGTTACCAGACCCCAAATGAATTAGCTGAGGCCATTTTGCCTTACACCCAAGAACCGATTTATCCCCCCAGCGATGACGAAATGCCTGTACTCTCATCCGCCGCGTTGGGAAACTCGGGTTCTTCCAGCGGCCTTTCTCCCAAAGTGGTGATGGCTCCCCGTACCCCCGCTGTGGCAGGGAGTGCAATTAGTACCATTGTTGACTCGAACACGAAAATTTCATCGGCTCCCCCTTCGGTATCGCAAACCGTCTCGCAGGGGAATTCTGGAGTGAAATCACCTCCGGCTCCTCCCGTTCCGAGTGTGGTTCCCTCTCGACCTCCTGTCGAGACCTCAACCCCAATCCTATCCAAACCAGAATTCCCTCAGCCGATTGCTCCCACACCTCCACCGATTTGGGAAAGTGTTGCTCTGGAGACCACTAATACCCGACACAGCGATACGGATCGGAAACGGCGAGGTGAGGATAAAAAAAACGAACTCGATGAGAATCCCCCATCTGGCAGACGGTCGTCCCAATCGGGCGTTAAACGAAAAAGTTCCAAAGGGAAAGGCCCCCTACTCGTTGCTTTGGGAATGGTTTTCTTGCTCATCATAGGCGCGGTTGGTTTTGGGGTTTGGTTCTTCTTCCTAAGAAATACGGGCGATGGAACGAATCGGACTGATAATCCGAATAACTCCCCGAAACAATTTGTTGTGGGTAAAGGAGCCGCCTACCCGACATTGCGAGAGGCCATCCAAGCGGTTGGTTCAAACAAAGGTGCTACCATCATCCTCCAAGATGAGGAGATCAGCGAGGTCATCGTGATTCCCACGGGGTTTGAAGGGCTTACAATTGAACCTCAAGCTGGTAAAAGAGTCGTTTGGAAGGCGCCCCCAAGTGTGGGTTCTAAGCCCGATGCGTTGTTGGCCCTAAGTGGTTCTAACGGTCTCAAACTGAGGAATATCACTTTCCAAGTCGCACGAAACGCCGATTCTGCAATCCGAGTCGGCGGCCATTGCCCGAATTTAATGATTGACAACATCGAGATATATGATCCTCTGGTGGCAGGTATCACGCTGACCAATTGCATCGCAGATCGGAATGCCCCCATGACCATCCAAAATGCCCGAATCCTCGCTAGCTCGCCCCCAGACCAAGGGAAATTCTCGACGGGTATTGCCCTTCGTAGTGATCCCCCTACGAATAATCGGATTTATCTATCTCGATCGATTGATATTCACCATTGCCGGATTGAAGGACCATTTAGTTTTGGCATTTCACTGGAAGGTTCGTCTGATGATCTCCGTATCCGCCAGAATCGAATCTTCCAAGTGGCCGATGCGATTTTCATCAAGAAATTAGTGAAAGCCGAGCAAACCCAGCGAATGGATGTGATGAACAACACCTTCTTGCCTTCGGGGAGAGGGATTTCCTTCGAGGATGTTTCGTTAATGAACAAACCCGAAACGAAATTTCTGTTCGAGGATAACCTATTCCTTTCCGGCCAAGTGGTGCAAGGGAACGGAAACTACAACGGTCAATGGATCAGTTCCAAAAATAACTTCCGCCAGAAAGGGGTCAATGCCGGAACCGTTCAGTTCTTCAACACGAACGAGACGGAAGTGAATGTGACTCAAGACCAAAGATCCCCACAATTCTTGACCTATCCCAACAATCATCCCCTTGCGAAAGCGGCCAATGGTAAACCCGTTGGCTATTTCACTGAGTAGGGGCGTATCTGAATTTCTATCCCGCCTTCTTGCCTTCCACTACCTGACCTTATTTCCCTTACAACAGGTTCTTAGCGATTATGAAATTATCTTTTATCAAGTTGGCCTTTTGGGGTTTCAGAGTATCTTAATAATACAACTTTCGATGTTCCTGTGGCATTTGATATGAATTCTTTGGATCGCGAACGCGCCCTGAAATTTGCTCAAGCCATTGCGGACTCCACATTGCTTTCGCCTTCCGAAGTGACCCAAATGTTAGCGGAGGCGCAATCTCCCGAGGTCGATGCCGAAATGCTGGCCAAATCATTGGTGAAAAAAGGGTGGCTTACTCCCTTTCAAGCCAAACAAATTTGGAAGGGGAAAACTCAAGAGTTATTTGTCAATCAATACATTCTTTTAGATCGTATTGGGGAAGGGGGCATGGGCGAGGTTTATCGCGCCAAGCATCAACGTATGGGCCGAGAGGTGGCGATTAAAATTATTCGCCGTGAGAAGTTGGATAATCCCGATGCTGTGAAAAGATTCCATCGGGAAATTCGGGTGGCGGCCCAGCTCTCCCATGAAAATATCGTCATGGCTTACGATGCCGACCAATTTGGCGATAATCACTTCTACGCAATGGAGTATGTGAATGGTCCTACGCTTTCGCATTTGGTTCGTGAACAGGGGCCATTAAGTGTTGAAAAGGCTTGTAATTATATTCGTCAAGCGGCCCTTGGTTTGCAACATGCGCATGAAAAAGGAATGGTGCATCGCGACATCAAACCGAGCAATTTGTTATTAGGGCCTAGTGAGGTCATCAAAATTCTCGACATGGGTTTGGCCCGAGCCGAGAGCCAAAATCTGGGGGATTCAGTGAATCGCATCACTCAGGATGGGCTTGTCGTCGGTACCCCCGATTACCTATCTCCCGAGCAAGCGCGGAATCCCAGCTTGGCCGATACTCGCTCAGATATTTATTCTTTGGGCTGTACATTTTATTTTCTTCTGACTGGGGAACCTCCGTTTGTGGGGGGAACACCAACGGAAAAACTGTTGCGTCACGCAACAGAGAAATTTCCAATGCCGAAACGCTCTGATCTTCCTGAGGGTGTGAAGACGATCTTGAAAAAAATGACCGCGAAAGACCCCAAAGACCGCTATCAAAAACCCGAACAAGTGGCGGTAGCTTTGGCCCCCTTTGTCGGAGGGAATGCACAAGCCCTGTTGATGCCCTCCCCCTTGGTCGAGCCATTGCCCGAACAGATATTAACGACGACCCAAAACTATCCCAGAGTTGAAGTGGAACCCAAGACCGATAGTCGATTCGCCATTCATATCGATTCGCAGGATGATCTTCCCCCCCCTGTCAATCGAGTGAAAAACTATGTCCTCATCGGGGTTATCACGGCCATCATTTTCGTCGGAGGGTTGAGTATTCTTATCATCCTTTTGATCTCTAAGTGAATCCATCGATGGTTGAACCAAAATCTTTCAAACGAAGGTTCGACTACTGAATCCCTGACAAAACGAATGAATGGTTGAACCAAAATCTTTCAAACGAAGGTTCGACTACTCGATCCTCAACGGATACAATGACCTTATGTTAATTCGCCAATATGCCGAGCTATTTCGTAAGGGACATTATACTCCCTCGGCTCTTATCGAGACTTGTTTACAACACATCGAACGCTACGAGCCGAAGGTTCATGCTTGGGAGTCTGTTGATGAAACACAGGCTCGGAATCAAGCGGCCCAACTTACACAAGAACTTCGCCAAGGGCACGATCGGGGGCCTCTGCATGGAATCCCCGTTGGCATCAAGGATGTTTTCGATATTCAGGGGCAGATCACAGGGGCGGGGGTGAAGGATTGGTCGCATACTCCCGCCCGAGAAGATGCTTGGCTGGTGGAGAAACTTCGCCAATTAGGGGCGATTCTCCTTGGGAAAACCATCACCACTCCTTACGCTGCCTTCGATCCTTCGGTGACCCGTAATCCTTGGGATATCCAACGAACCCCCGGAGGATCGAGTAGCGGTTCGGCCGCGGCCGTGGCTACCGGAATGTGTTTGGCCGCCATCGGAACCCAAACGGGCGGCTCGATCACGCGACCGGCAGCCTATTGTAGTGTTTGTTCTTGTAAACCCACTTATGGCACTATCTCCCTTGCGGGGGTGGTTCCTTTGGCTCCCTCCTTCGATCATGCGGGGTTCATGGCAGAAAATGTCGCGGACCTTCGCTTGTTTTATGAGGCGATTCTTGGCCCCTTGCCCGAGGTTCCTCTTCCCCAATTGATTTATCCAACGGGGTCGATTCTCTCCAAAACCACCGCTTCGGTTAGGCAACTCGTTCATGAAATTGCCGAGCGTGTCAACGCTAAGCCTACCCCGCTGCCTCGGGAGTTCGATTCGGTCCTGACACATCATCGCACCATTATGACTCGCGAATGTGCTTGGATTCACGGCTCGCGATTGGCAAAATCTCCTTCGAGTTATCCGCCCAAAATCAGTGCCTTCATTGAAGAGGGGCTTCGTGTTGATGACAACATGATGAAAATAGCCAAGGCTTTTCAAGGGAGTTTTACCGCCCTCATGGATCGATACCTGCATGATGTTGTTGCGATACTTCCTGCTACCTTGGATGAACCCCCTCTATTGGATTCAACTGGTGACCCCAGTCTCAACTCTCCTTGGAGTTTCACCGGTCAGCCAACGATCTCGGTGCCAATCGTCATTCCGACCGAAACTCTCCCCGTTTCGGTGCAACTCGTTGCCGCAAGGGGACAAGAAGCCTCATTGTTTGCCGCAGCCCAGTTCATTGAAGAAAAAGCCGGTTGGCTGATGCCACCTTATCCGAATGTGGATTAAGTGATTCAATTTGTGGGATGTTCATGAAAACGAATGAGGGCCAAGAAAGCTCGCTCATTCGATCTACTTAGGTAAAATCAAACGGGTTCCCTTGGGGAGTGCTAACCGAGGGTTAATGTCGAGCCGTTCATTCGCATCGAATATCTTGGCCCACATATTCGGGTCCCCGTACACCCGTTGCGCAATCTCTTTGAGCGTTTCGCCCTGAGCTGCTTGGACAATATATTCCCGAGGGTCACTGGCATTCTCGATCTTGCTGTCACCTACTTTCGGGATGGGATCGAAACTCACTCCGGCGGGTTTCAAGTCGCTGCCCGTTCCACTGGGAATAGGGGGGGGGGAGATTTTTCTTCTTTTCTTCCAAAAAGTCCCGCATATCGCTCACGGAGAACCCATTCGGGGGGGATGCGAATCACTCCATCATTCCCCCCTTTGCGGTCTTGATTATATCGTTCCAGTGCGGCAGCACATTCTCGTTTCCCAAGATACTGCTGAGCAATATCCGAATAGGTTTCACGGCCTTCGACGACATGTAAATCTTCCTCATAGTCGTTCCCACTTCCGACGGGTTTGCTTCCAGAATCCACCTTGATCGGTTCCGGCTTGATCGGGTCTGGCTTCGTGGGTTCCGGCTTGATCGGGTCGATGGGATCGACCTTGATCGGTTCGATTTTCGTCGGGGGCGGTTTGATCGGGTCGATCGGTTGAATTTTGATGGGCGGATTCTCCTTCGGCAACGAAAGTAATGTGGGGACCTCCTCTTTTTTGCTAGGCGGGTCTGGTAACTTCACACCTCCTGCGGGATTCGGAAGGTCGGGTAATTTCAGACCCCCGTTATCAGGATTCTCGGGGAGTTTGGGCAACTCGGGTGTTTTGGGTTCCACCTTGGGAACTTCGGGAATTTTTGGTGGTGAGTCCTTCGGGTTTTCGGAACCCGGAATCGTCGGGATGTCGGGGAGTTTTGGCGTTTTGGGTTCCGCTTCCGGTGGAGTGGGGATAGGAGGCAAAGTCAAAGGCGGTTCATTCTTATTCGTCATCGGTGTCGGAGCCGGTCCCGTGGGAGGAAGTGCAGGAGGTTGGTTATCCGTACCGGTCTCGCCGATTTTGATTCTTCCGGGTAATAACGGAGGTTCGTTGTCGTTTCCTTTGGGGTCCATTGGCTTGGGGGCCGGCTTAAATCCTGTATCGGGTAGGGTGGGAATCTCCGGAAGTTTGGGTATTTCATCCCCTTTGACGGGAATAATTTTGGGCGCCGTGATTTCCGGAAGTTTCAATGGTTCTTCCGATTTCGGAGGGATCGTCGGAGCCGAGTCCAAAGGAGGGAGTTTCAGCGGGTCCGAGTTTTTTTCTGGTGCCGAGCTAGGTTCGGGAGTCGATTTGGTGGTAGCAGGAATTTCAATTTTGCTATCGGCTTTGGCAACAGGGGGAGTCGGTTTCCCCCCCATCAGGCGTAATCCGCCTAGCCCAATTCCCAAGGCCAATAGCCCGGATCCAACTGCTAAAACTCGTTTATCTTTGAGATAATCTTGCCAAGATTTTTGAGGAGCAACTGCAGAAGTTTCCGTTGGTTCAGTCGGGGTCGGCGATTCCGAGGCGGGGGGCGAAAGAGAGGGGGCTGCCTGAGCCTGAGGATCAAGCGGGTGAGGGTTCATTGAGTTCATTTTCAGTCTTCCTCCTTGCGACACGCAACTTAGCACTCCGAGAGCGTGGATTTTCCTGAATCTCTTGCTCGGTGGCAGTAACGGGTTTACTCGTGAGAGCTTCCCAAATTTCCTTTTTTTTGAAGGCCAGTTTGACCATTCGATCTTCCAAAGAATGGAAACTGA
>JAOAAA010000048.1 GCA_026419115.1 Gemmataceae bacterium | reverse complement strand
TCCCAATGCACATGGGGAGGGACCGGTTTTTCCGGTGGGCGTTTGGTAATCTCGGCTTGAGGCCATACGGGACGATTCGTCCACACATGGACTTGGGTCACATCGCCAATGCCGCCTGCCTGCACAAATTCCACCGCTTTCCGAAGACCATCTTCTGCGGTTCCTTGATTCCCCATTTGGGTGCAAACCCCATATTTCTTAGCGAGTTCCCGCATGACACGGGCTTCAAACACCGAGTGAGTCAGGGGTTTTTGGCAATAGACGTGTTTTTTGCGAATCAATCCCACGACGCTGGCGAGTGCATGGGTATGGTCGGGGGTCGAAACCACAACGGCATCGATTTCCTTTTCCATTTCGTCATAGAGTTTCCGGAAGTCGAAGAATTTCTTCGCATCGGCAAATTCTTTGGCTTTGGCGTTGAGGTGATTTTCATCAATATCGCAAATCGCCACGACCTTGCCAATTTTGCCCGCTTGAGAAATATCGCTGGAACCTTTTCCACCCACCCCGATACCCGCAATACGCAGGGTTTCGGAAGGTTTATCTGCAGCACGGACCGCCGAAACAGCATCGGCCGTCATGAAATATCCAAGGCTAGCTGCGGAGACGCCAAGGAAACTACGACGATTGATCGAATCGCTCATGGGAGAGTTCTCCAATATGAAGGATAGGGAGAGAGTTAGTCTAAACAGCAAGGACCGGAATTCAAGCCTCGTTCACCGGACTAATTGCCTTTCGTTCCACCGGTGATTTTGACCTTATATTCCCCTTGTGCTTGGACGTTGTATGGATTTCCTGCAGCGCGAAGATAAAGCCGACCGGTCTGCGCTGGACCTTCGTATTTTTCTCCAATCACGAAGACTTTGCCGTTCTCACCGAATTTGCCAATCAGGGTTCCCGGTTCCCACGTTCCTGCAGCGATGTTGCCCGGCCAAACCTTTTTGCCTTTGGGGGAACCAATATATTGGCCCACATAACCAGCTGTGGGATACATGTCAATTTCTCCTTCCGCATGGATGACTATCCGCGTGCCCTCTGCAAAATCGAGCTTCGTATCCAGCCATCGTTCTGTTTGGAGGGCGTATTGTCCGTCTAAACGTATTTCCGTTTCTTTCCCGCCGTGCAAAAAAGCAATGCTACCGATATCGCTGAGTTTCATTTGAACCACGCCAAATTGCTGGGTTTGGGCTTTGAGCGAATTCACTTCGAGCTTCCCTGAGATCATGGAATCGTCGGTGTAAATCACATCTTTTTCACGAAACTTGAGTTTCTCAGCGGGAACCTCTTCCTTCAATTTCGCGAGCAATTCATTGGCCCGTTTTGCAACCTCGGCATCTTCACTCGATGCGACCCGAAGGAGATAGGGGTAGGCATAGACTTTTGCATCCGCTAAAGTTCGAGTGGCTGCCTCTCGAACCTTGAATTGAGGGCTACCCAAATCAATGAGGGCCATTTCGATTTTCATGCGCAGCTCATCAGGGATTCGCGTTGCGAGTTCTAATCGTCGAATATCCTTGGTAGGAATTTTGAGCTTACCATACGGCGTATTCATCTCGATGGTTTCATCCGCGAGTTGCATCTTCAAATAACTTCCATCGGTAAATCGCACTTCGGCAGCGCCCGGCGGTGGTCCCGTCGGTTTCGATTTCTCATTGGCTTGCAGGGAAAAAACGAAAACCCAGCCTAGAAAAGTGATTCCGGAAAGAGATCGCATGAGATACTCCCCAAAAATGAAAAATGAGGCTCTTGTAGTTTACCAAATAGATTGGATGACAGAACCCGAAAGGTTTGATATTTTACAGAATTGGTAATTTGGTTAGAAAATCCCAAGAAATCGCCCCACCTGAGAAGTAAGGATGAGCCGGCAGGAAATTTTGCAACAGGCCAACCCCGTTGTCATCAAAGTCGGGACGAATGTGTTGGCGGATCAACACGGGTATTTGGATCGGCAACGGATTCGTTCTTTATCGGCACAAATCAGCCGCGTGATGAAATCGCGTCGAGTGGTTCTGGTTAGTTCGGGAGCCATTGGGGCAGGAATTGGCGTCCTCAAATTAGGGAAACGTCCCGCGGACCTGCCGCACTTACAGGCTTGTGCTGCCGTGGGCCAATCGGCTTTGATGCAACTATATCGGGAAGAATTTCACACACATCAGATCGAGCCAGCGCAAATCCTATTAACCGCGAACGATCTGGACAATCGCACCCGTTATCTCAATGCTCGTTTGACCTTACTTACCTTATTTGAGTATGGTTGCCTACCGATCATCAATGAAAACGATACCGTATCTGTTGCTGAGATTAAGTTTGGTGATAACGATCAACTGGCTGCTTTGGTGGGGAATTTGCTTCATGCTCCGCTGTTGATCTTGCTGACCAATGTGGATGGTCTGTTTACGGGTGACCCTCGTACCGATTCCACAGCCCAACTCGTTCCCACTGTGGAGAACATTTCGCAGGTCATGAATTTGGCTGCAACCACCAAAAGCCATTTGGGGACCGGTGGCATGAAAAGCAAACTTCGAGCCGCTCAAATTGCCACAGCAGCGGGGGCTTCGGTCATCATGGCTAATGGTTCTCACGAAGGAATTATTGATCAAATTTTTTCTGGTGAGACGGTCGGCACTTTGTTTCTCCCTCAGAAAGAGGGGCTTTCCGCAAGAGAGCGTTGGTTGGCCTTCACCACTCGACCGAAAGGAATTTTGAAAATCGATGCAGGTGCCCAAAAAGCCCTTTTGCAAGAAGGCCGGAGTCTGCTCCCTGTGGGGGTCCGAGCCGTGATCGGTGACTTTAACAAAGGAGATGTGGTGAGCGTCTGCAATCTGGAAGGGGTCGAAATCGCTCGAGGTCTAGCAAATTATTCTCACCTCGATGCCGAAAAGATGCGGGGACTCACCTCCGAGCAAATTACGCGAGCCTTGGGGCAACTCCCCTATGTGGAAATGATTCATCGCGACAATCTCGTTTCTGTTCAGTAATCACTACTCGTTTTTGTGCAGTAACTACTTACTGAACTTGAATTTACCTTAATTCATTGTATCCTATCTGCTACAGCCTTGAGAAAGTCCTTCTTTGAGTGTTCATCATGAGTGCCTTTCGTTTAACTCATCCCATTGGATTGGGAATTTTATTTCTGCTGGTAACTTTTTTCACCGAAATCGGTCTGACCCAGCAACCGCCGACCGAGCGGGAAAAGCGTATCGCCGAACTCGAAAAGAATATCGCCGACCTCCAAGCGAAGCTCGAACAACTCCGGAATAGCGAAGTCGGTCCCAAACCTCGGGAATTGGTTGAACCCGGTATTCCAGAAGAATGTATCAAGGGGCTAGGTTGGCGTTGCGTGGGACCCGCCACGATGGGCGGACGTATCACAGGCTTGGCCGTATTTGAGGCCGATCCGACCACCTTTTATGTGGCCACCGCATCGGGCGGTGTGATCAAAACCACCAACGGCGGCGCCACGTTTGAACATCAATTTGATAAAGAGGCCACTGTCTCGATTGGAGCGATTGCCGTTTCCCAAAAGGATCGCAATCTCGTTTGGGTCGGGACGGGAGAAGCCAATCCACGCAATTCCGTTTCGTATGGCGATGGAGTTTACAAAAGTACCGATGGCGGAAAAACGTGGCAGAATATGGGGCTTAAAACCTCGTACCAAATCGGTGCCATTTACATTCATCCCCAAAATCCCGACATTGTTTTCGTAGGGGCATTGGGGCGGCTTTATGGACCCGGTGGCGAACGCGGACTTTATAAAACCGAAGATGGTGGAAAAACATGGAAGCCCATTCTGCAAGTCGATGACAAAACCGGTGTGATTGATATTGCAGTGAATCCTTCTAATCCCGAGCAAATGTTGGTGGCCATGTGGGAACGCCAACGGGATGAGTTCGATAGCACCCTAGGCGATGCCAAAGCACCTCCCGGTGCCGATGGCTACGCACCAGCCAAAGTTCACGGGGCGGGAAGTGGCCTGTGGCGGTCCATCGACGGGGGCAAAACTTTCCAAAAGGTTACCAAAGGTTTACCCAACGTCAAACTAGGTCGAATTGGCCTCGATTGGTCCCGAAAATCTCCCAACACCGTTTTTGCCATCGTCGATTCGGAAAAAGCAGGCATGGGACGTGCCGGTTCCGGTGCTTATCTCGGGATTCAAGGGAAAGATGCCAAAGAGGGGGGTGCCCTTCTCACCTCCATCACCAAAGAAGGCCCCGCAGAAAAAGCCGGCCTTAAAGCGGATGACATCGTGACCGAACTTGCTGGCAAAAAAGTTAACACTTACCTTGAAATGGTCGATGTACTTTCGACCCTAAAAGCCAACGAAAAAACCAAACTCACCCTGAAACGGGGTAAAGAAACCAAAGAGATCGAAGTGACACCAACACTTCGTCCGGGAGTCAGTGGCGATGGACCGGCATTAGGAATTCGTTTTGGCAATCTCGACAAAACGGGGCTACTCATCAACGATGTGGTTCCGGAAGGTTCCGCTGCCAAAGGGGGCCTCAAAGCCAAAGATATTCTGACAAGCATTGAAGGAAATCCCATCACTGAAACGAAGCTGATTGACGAAACCCTGAAGAAGAAAAAAGTCGGTGATACTCTGAACATCACTTACATTCGAGATGGGCAAAAGAAAGAGGCCACCCTAAAACTGGTTCCGATGCCCGCACCCGAACGGCCTTTTGCAGGTCAACTCGGGGGCAATGCCGAGAATGTACAAAATCAGCAAGGTCCCGATGGGGTAAACACTGGTGGAGTCTATCGCTCGACCGATGGCGGGGAAACGTGGACCCGCATCAATAGCATCAATCCGCGTCCCTTCTATTTCTCGCTCATTCGGGTCGATCCCAACGATGATAATACCCTTTATGTGGGTGGAATCAAACTAGCCCGCAGTACGGATGGGGGTCGAACCTTCGATACCGAACAAGGTCCCCGAGGCCCCCGTGGAACGCAACGCTCGGGGGGGGGGCTTAACGGCGGCTTGCACGATGATCATCATGCCCTGTGGATTGACCCCAAAGATTCTCGACATTTAATTGTGGGTACCGATGGCGGGCTTTATCAATCGTTCGATAAAGCGAATCACTGGGACCATCTCAATCAAATGGCTCTCGGCCAGTTCTACCATGTGACGGTGGATAACAAAAAGCCCTACAACATCTACGGCGGCCTACAAGATAACGGTTCGTGGGGGGGGCCTTCTCGCACCCTTCGTGCAGGGGGACCAATCAACGAAGATTGGATTTTCGTCGGTTGGGGCGATGGTTTTGTGTGCCGCGTTGATCCGAAAGACCCCGACATCATCTACTACGAAAGCCAAGATGGCAATACCTTCCGCCGAAATCTACGAACGGGGTCCAGTGATTCGATTCGCCCTGCCGGCAGCGGGCTGCGATTCAATTGGAATACCCCTTACATCCTCTCGGCACATAATGGACAGATCGTCTACTTAGGAACGCAATATCTCCATCGCAGTGTGAGCCAAGGCTCGAACTCGCGGATCATTTCCCCTGAATTGACTCGCACGAAACGAGGCAGCGCCACCGCTATTTCCGAATCGCCGAAAAATCCCGAAGTTCTTTATGTGGGAACCGACGACGGTTTTGTTTGGGTCACTCGCGATGGTGGAAAGAACTGGACCGAACTCAGTGCGAAACTCAAACAAGCAGGCTTGCCGGGTTATCGTTGGGTGGCCAGTTTAGAAGCCAGCCGATTCGTTGAAGGACGTGTTTATGTGGCCTTCGATGCGCACCGCTCCAACGATGATGAGCCTTATGTTTTCGTCTCCGAAGATTTTGGCGAAACTTGGAAAAGCATCCGCAGTAATTTGCCCATAGGATCGACCCGAGTTCTACGAGAAGATTTGCTCAACCCCAATTTGCTCTACGTTGGGACCGAATTTGCTGCTTGGGCTTCGATCAATCGCGGAACTTCATGGACCAAGCTCAACGGAACGGCACTGCCAACCGTGGCGATTCATGAATTTGCTCAACCGACGACCGCAAATGAAATTGTTGTTGCAACACATGGCCGTTCGGTCTGGGTGGCCGATGTGAGTGCCTTGCGCCAACTCACTCCTGACTTAGTGAAGGGGATTAAAACCGCCCTTTTGGCACCCGATACCGTTGTGCGATACCGTCGCCAGCCCACCTCCGATAGTCCATTCAGTAGTTCGGCACGCCGTTTCGTCGGTACGAATCCTCCCGCAGGAACCCATTTCGATTACGTTCTGGCCAAACCCGCTGAGAAAGTCTCGCTCAAAGTCACCGATGCCAGTGGCAACACACTCCAAACATTCTTTACTCAGACCAAAGCGGGTTACCATCGGGTTACATGGAATTTAGTCCGCTTGGCCCTTCCCAAACCAGCAGGGATAAGCGATGCCGAACTCGATTTACTCCCTACAGCACAAAAGGCCCTTTTCGCTCCGGGTATTTTGGCTCCCGGAACCTATCGGGTTGTTCTCACAGTGGACGGCAAAGACTATGTTCAACCACTCGTAGTTGAACCCGATCCCAATGCTCCCCCAGGCGCAAGCACTGCCACCGATTACCAAATGCTCGAACGAGAATTGAGGAAACTTCTCAACGGAACAATCACTCCCACGTTTGATGATTAAATTTCCCGTTGGATGATTACGTCCTCTATAAAGGATCGAGGCTATCCATTAGTATGTCGGAATAATAAAGGCATCGGGGATATTTCATCATACAAAAATGATTAAACGAAGGTTATAACAAATCTCTTATTGCCTAAATCGCTGGTAACTGGGTAAAATCTCTCTTATGAGTACCAGTTACATTCCTGCGGCAGAACGTCGGAAGCAAGTCAAACTTCGGCGCCGCTACGATCTGATTATTGTTCCGGATCGCTATGAGGGGAAGACCGTTCAAGTCGTGAAAGACCCCGTGACGCTGAAATACTATCGCCTCGATGATCGCGAATTTTTTGTCTTCAATCAGTTGAATGGTGAAAATACCCTCGAAGAAATTCGAGTCGCTTGGGAACGAGAATTTGTCCCACAACGCTTGGAGTTACAAGAGGTCGAAAGTTTTGCCCGATCGTTAGTCAAAGCCGGTCTCGTCCTACAAGATTCTCCGAATGCTCCGGAACACCTCTTCGAGAAACGAAGAAAAGAACGCCGACTCAAAAATTTCGCAACTTATTCTAATCCCCTTTACATTAAACTTCCTCTGTTTGATCCGGATCGTCTGTTAAATTGGATGATCTCCTTACGAATTTTTCGAGGCATTTTCACTTATACGTTTCTTTGGTTGAGTGTAGGGCTAATGCTCTCGGCATTATTATTAGTGATATTCAAATATAAAACCTTTCATGCCAAGCTACCGGCCTATCAAGAATTTTTTGCCTTTAAAACACTGTTATATATGTGGATCAGTCTGGGCATTGTGAAGGTTATTCACGAATTTGGTCACGGTCTCAGTTGTAAAGCCTTTGGAGGAGAATCGCACGAGATGGGGGCACTGTTCATGTGCTTTTCTCCCGCGTTATATTGTAATGTGACAGATGCATGGACGGCTGCCAGAAAATGGGAAAGGATTGTGATTTCGTTTGCCGGCATCTGGGTGGAATTAGTGATTGCTTCGATTGCCACTTGGGTTTGGTGGTATACCCCTCAATATCCTTTTATCAATAACGTGGCCATGTGTTTGATGGTACTTTGTAGTGTGAGTACCATTATGTTTAATGCCAACCCCTTAATGAAATTCGACGGTTATTACATATTACAAGATTTATTAGAAGTTCCCAATCTGAAAGATCGGTCAAATCGATATTTAGGCAAATTATTTCAACATTATTGCCTAGGAATCGAAGTCCAGCCGGAACCGTATATGGCCCGTTGGCGAAAATTCTTTTTTGTTATTTATGCCATCACCAGTTTTATCTATCGAATTGTAATCACTGTGAGCATATTGATTTTCCTAGCAACGTGGTTAAAGCCCTATAAACTCGAAATCATTAGTTTATTGCTGGCATTAGTAACCCTAGCTACCATGATCTTTTGGCCTACTTATAAAATGATCAAATCTTACCGTCAAAGGGGACGATTACCTGATATGAATCGACCAAGAACTCTATTGACGACCCTTGTGATTGCTTCGGTCGTGTTACTATTTCTATTTTTGCCCACCCCATTTAGTCGCATCAAAGAGATCGGGCTAGTGCAAGTGACCGAAGGGCAACGTGAACAAGTTTTCGTCCTCGAATCGGGAATTTTAATCGAACAATATGCCTTCGATGGGGATCGGGTCAATGCAGGGGCCGACCTCGCTAGGTTCCGTATTCCTGAAATCGATTTTCAACTTGAAAAAGCTCGCATTGAGGTCAATGCTCAAGAAACACGCCTTCGCTCGATTGAAAGTCGTTTACGGCCTGAACCGACCGATAAAACCATCCTGAAGCAATTAAAAGATGAGAAAATCTTGATTGAATCGGCCTTAAGTAGTGCCAAATCGACGCTCGAATTTTGGCAATCCCAAAAAGAAAGTTGTGAAATTTTGAAGGCCCCCAGAGGGGGGATTGTTATGAATGCCCCTCGTCGTGAAGATCGGAATAAACCTTATCAGAAAGGAGACCCTAATCCTTTTTGTTTAATTACCGAGCCAAATAAAATTCGGGTTCTTGTTCCGGTTGATGCGACCCAATATCAAGATATTCGCACCAATTTAGATGAAATGAAAAATTCTGGCTCGGGCTATATTCCGGTGAGCATTCTACCCAAAAATAGCAGCGATCGTTTATTGATGGGTCGAATTCTTAAAGTCCCCGATACCGATGAAAAAAATGTCCCCGTCTCACTCACAAACAAGGGGGGGGGCACATTAGCAACGAAAACCGGTAGCGATCCCAATATCCATCAGCCTTTAGTTCAAACCTATCTTATCCCTGTGGAGATTGATGATCCTGATGATAGTATTGTTCCCGGAACGTTGGCCACGGTGAAAATCCATGTCGAATGGCGTTCTTTAGGATTCTTGACTTTACGTTATTTGGCTTCGGTATTTGATATTGGAATCTGGTGAAATCACTTATCAATTATGCCCTTTGAATCTATGTGATTCAAATATCTACTCATTATTCTATGCCGATAAATCGATTAGCCATTTTTACAATTTCAGAAGGAATAGGGGTTCGCTTAAAATAATAGATATTTCCACTGGGCTGAGTTTCCTCTTGATCGACGCGATTTTGTTCCGAAAAGGCTAAAATAAAGGGTGATGCCAACCCCTGAGAGAGACGTTGATATAATTTCTCGGCATTCGTTCTGCGCCAAAATCCAACAATTTCCAAGGGAATCTCAACCCCGCTTGATTTATGAGTCAGAATAAAATCGGGAATCCAAACTCCTGAGGGTAATGGAATCACTTCAGGGGCTTGGGATAAGGTCCAATCTGTGATTTTTTCCCGAAAAGATTGAGCAAACGAAACCAACTCAGGCGGGGTATAATCTCCATAATCAATCGTCGTAGAGCGTAGACCATCCGTCACGGAAACATGTAGGGTTTTCTCTTGCCTTTTTGCGCCCCAAATGATTTTTGCATTCAACTCGTACCGCTTACATTGAAGAATGGCCGGCAATGCCAATGCGAGTTGCAATCCGTATTTGCTGGTCGATTGAAATAAACTCATAGGTCCATCCAGCAAAATTTCATGCCCATCATTCGCAAGGGGATGCACTTCAAACATCAAACGATGGAATTTAAAGCTCCGGAACAACTGTCGATACCGCGAGGGGGTTTCTCCATAAACCTCCACACGAACATGAGTCGCCCGTAACAGAATGGCTTGCACGAGTGAAACATTATAACGATTCAGTAATTGCTCTGGAGTAAGGTCCGTAAATTTTGTGATTCGTTGTTCATCCCGAAGGTCCGCAAAAAATGTTTGTTCAATTTGTTCGGGGGAAGTCAAAAAATGAAGTGCAACATCCTGAATGATATTGGCTCGATCAAAGGTTTGATTTTTTCGGGCAGTACTGGCGAGCAAGAAGATTTTCTCTCGAATTTCGTTGGGGGCATGTTGCGCATCGATCTCGAAGTCACATCGATCCTCCAAAAGTTTTGCTAACCCTTGGTGAACCAATTGCGAGGGATGATCCCCGATCACATCTTTTAGTTCCTCCTCCATTTCCGTTCGGGTTTTTCCAACCATAGACCGAAATAACTGAAGGAGATTGTCTGCCAAGTCGCGGAGGTTTGGGTCGTTTACATTGATATATTGAGGATGAATTTTATGACGGGCGACCCGAACACGAACTAACTTACCTGTCAACATAAGGAGCTTCTTTTGAAGGAAGACAGAAATTCAAATGCCAGCATCTGCTCAGCTTATACGCCGGTCAAGATAAGATGCTACTTTTTTGGAGGAAGCGGTAGTCGCCCATTCTTCAACGAGGGGCCAAAAACACCATCCACTTCGAGTTCCCCCCCGAGCGTTATTAGTTCCCCGACTTTCGCTTTGCAAGCCCGAAAATCGAGCATGCGAATGCAAATTCTCACGGGTTGGCCTGTCTTATACGAATGTTCGGTCTTCAAAAAAATATATGGTTCATTCAACGATTCAATTTCACCGGTGATGACCATTGTTTTACCTTTCAGGTTGTTGAACTCTTTTTCATTGGTAACGACCAATCGCCCCAATTCATCGGATGTGAATGCAAGGGGTTGCATCCCAAAAACACCACAGGGAATGCCCATTATCCCTAATGTGATTGCCGACAGTAAAAGGAAAGATCTCATGTTAAACATTGTAGCAGCAGGGGCAACTTTCTGAATGGTCTTCTGCGAACCCGATTAAAATAGTCTCTGTCGAAACTTTGTCGAATTTTGGTCGCCACTTGTGGAACTTTTTCAATGTCACGAACTTGGTTCACCGCAGACCTTCATCTGGGGCATGCCAATATCATCAGGTTTTGTCAACGACCTTTTCTCTCTCCTGAAGAAATGGCCCTACACCAAAACAACCCGAAAGGGAATCTCCGCATTTCCGCAGCCACTTTAGCCCGACACGATGAAATTCTTTTGGCCAGCATCAACGAATCGGTACAGGAGCACGATACCCTTTGGATTCTCGGCGATTTTTGCTGGGGTGGGATCGAAGCCGCTAAGAAATATCGCTCTCGCATTCTCTGTAAAAACGTCCATTTGGTTTGGGGCAATCACGACCCCCTTGGGATTGCCGAATGCTTTCAACGTGTGCACGATCAGATATTAATCACCGTGCAAGGCCAAGATATTTTTCTCAATCATTACCCAATGAGAAGTTGGCATCGGAGTTTTCACGGGGCATGGCATCTTTATGGCCATGTTCATGGTCGGTTATCTCAAGAAGATCAGGCACAACCTTGGTTACTGGTCAAAGATGTCGGGATCGATAACTGCCAGTATCGACCAATTAGTTTTGAAGAAATTCAAGGCTATATGAAACCCAGAATCGAGGCTTTCAAGAAACGCCGTGCTGCTTTTCTCTCTGGGGATACTTCAGTGACCTTAACGTAGAATGAACATAATTTGAAGTGGAAATCGTACTTTTTCGGACCTCATATTTTTTTTCGATTTGATTCGATTCCTTTTAATCCCACTAAATGTGATACATAATCCCATCGGGATTTGTCGGGGAATTCGATCCGCGAACCCGTAATTGTGGTTTTTCGAGCACCACCACCGAATCGGGGGCCACCGAGTGGGTCAACCAGACGTTCGATCCGATCACGGAGCGTTCACCGATTACCGTATTTCCGCCGAGGACCGTAGCATTCGCATAGACAATCACATCATCTTGCAAAGTGGGGTGCCGTTTGGTTCCACGAACGAGTTCTCCATCGGCATCTTTGGCAAAACTCAAAGCCCCGAGGGTCACCCCTTGGTAAATTTTCACATTCTTGCCGATTTCACAAGTTTCTCCAATCACCACCCCCGTTCCGTGATCAATAAAGAAGCCTGCGCCAATCGTCGCGCCGGGGTGAATATCGATACCGGTTTTCGAGTGGGCGGCCTCGGTCATCATACGGGGCAGATAGGGCACACCGAGTTTCAACAATTCGTGAGCAAAACGATAAACCGTGATGGCTTCCAAACCGGGGTAACAGAAAATAATCTCATGATGACTGCGTGCGGCAGGGTCCCCGCGATAGGCAGCATGCACATCTTGATCCAGAATTTCGCGGACGCTCGGTAATCGCCGTAAAAACTCGAGCGTTTTCCCCTGTGCGATCGCCAAACAATCTAGGTTTGGATTTTCGGCACACATTTCGTGACGGAAGGCACGGGCAATTTGCTCGGTGAGAATGTCATGTAACGAATCGATCACACTGCCAACGTAGTACTCCACATTTCCCATGTGCAGGTTTTGTCGACGTCCGAAGCCCGGATAGGCAATCTCATAAAGATCGACAAGAATTCGGTGGACCGCTTCCCGACTGGGTAAAGGTTCATGCCCCAAGTGATTGATGCGGCTACATTCGGTGTAACTGGCCACCAAACTCTCGGTAATTTCGCGTAAATCTTCTTTCAAAGTGAGATCAATCGCCATGACAATCCTTGTAGAAGAGGGAGAGGCCCCTCGATCCAATCATTCATCACTTTAACCAGAAGATGCGATTCTATCAAGTTCGACTTGAGAAGAAATTCGGAGCGATCAGGTAATACCCTAAGAGTATCGGGTTGTAGAAAAGGGTTTCGAGAAGAGATGACTAGATGGAAGGAAAATGATTACTGATCGTTCCCCAGAGGAATCCCATCGTCTCGGGTGGCCAGTTGAGCTAAGGTTTGGAGACTGATGGAATCACGGAGGAAGCGAACCGAGGCATCGCCCATGAGAGCGTTGCCCCCGCCGGTATGGGCCGAGTTCAACGGAATGTTCGTCCCCATATTCGAGCAAACACCGGTCCCACCGCAGTTTTCCGTCCAACCCGTTTTACGGTTGATTTGGTAGCGGATGGTGGTCATTTGGAAGGCACGGTTATCGGTCGTGCCCAAGTTCGGCGGAGCAATGCTGGGAAGGCGGAAATGCCCAATCATAAACCCATGTAAAAGCCCCGCTCCCCAAGCCACACGGGAACCATTCGTCAGGGTTAAAAAGTCGTTTTGCTCACTGACAAGGATGGTATTGCTGGTTCCGTCTGCAATGGTGGAAAGTACCACTTGGCTGCCAGGGAACAAAGTGCCCCCGCCGCTCAGAATCCCCCCTGTGCAACAGCCGGTGGTTCCGGTGTTCGGGAAACTCAGACGGGTTTCGTTATAGCCCGGAATCAACCCGTTCACGGCGCCCGAAATCCCCACATAGTGGTTCGAGGGGACGTTAGTTCCGGAAAACGGAGCGGGAGCCACCTTAGGAACCGGAGAAGCCGGACAGAGATAGGTTTTGATGCTGGCATTCGAGGCAGCAACATAATTACCGGCGAATCCCCAGCCCGAACCTCCAGGAAATCGGAACTGATTGAAAAGGTTGTCTTGTTCGATGTACGGAAGAATCCAGACGGTCCATGCCGAACCCCAGTTCCAGTCGCCACCGGTTCCAAATGGAGGGGCATCAGCCGACCCACCCACAGGAAGTTGGCCGATCGAACTTTCGTAGTTGTGCAGAGCT
Source organism: Gemmataceae bacterium (assembly GCA_026419115.1). GTDB lineage: Bacteria > Planctomycetota > Planctomycetia > Gemmatales > Gemmataceae > SKW135. The sequence goes on along the minus strand of JAOAAA010000048.1, from coordinate 12,861 downwards.
GTGCCAATCTGCTTCAGGTTGTTACTGCAGGTGGCTTTGTTGGCAGCGGCACGCACTTTTTGTACCGCAGGCAACAGCAACCCAATCAATATGGCAATGATCGCAATCACCACCAGCAATTCGATCAAAGTAAACGCTTTTCGCGTTTTGGAGAGAAAACGCATAGGATTAGGCCCTCGAAAAGATGAGGAAGTGGAAAGATAAATTGATCTTAATCGAAACCACCGCAATCTATCAAGTTAAAAATTCCTGAGAAAATGACATTTTTGGAAAAATTATCGCAAAAAGCCGACCCCCTTTGTATCAATGCGATACAGCGATTTCCCTGCCGTGATGTAAAGGGTTTTCATATCCTTTCCGGCAAAGCAACAATTCGTGGGATCCTCGGGAGTGGGGAGGAAATCCACCACTTTCCCTTCCGGATTGAAGACATAAATCCCAGCCTCCTTTCCGGAACCGGCCGTGGCGACAACTAACCCTTCTTTTGTGATCGCCATACCGTCGATGGCCCGTCCTTTGAAGGTGTACAGAATTTTCTTTTCGCCCACCGTACCATCTTCTTTTAACGGGAACGATAAAAGGTGACGTGCCCCCTTCTCTGCGGGGTTATTATCAGCAACGTATAGGGTTTTGCCATCGGGAGAAATGACGATACCGTTCGGCTTTTCCACGTCTTTGGTGACAAGGGAAACCTTACCATCGGGATCGATTCGATAGACGCTTTCTGTGTCGATCTCTCGTTTTTCATCGCCGCCGTAACGGGGATCGGTGAAGTAGACACGACCTTTCGCATCGAGGATCAAATCGTTGGGGCTGTTGAATTTTTTCCCGTCGAATTTATCCGCGAGTGTTTTGGGTTCCCCTTTGGGAGGAGTGATACTCACACGACGATTACCACCTTTACTGGCTCCTTCACAGGCATAAAGGTTGCCCTCTTTATCAAACTTTAGGCCATTGGACCGTCCCGAAGGATTACGAAACTCGGTCACCTTTTTCGTTTCGGGATCGAACTTCATAATGCGATTTCCAATATCGCTAAAGTAGATGCAGCCATCGGGACCCAGACAGGGGCCTTCAGTAAATTCCCCGTCCCCCCAAAGTTTTTCTAACTTAGCACCTTCAATAAAGAGCGGTCCAGCACAAAGCGGAGCGGTCAAAAATAGCAAGAGGAAAAGTGTTCGCATGGTGGAGATACCTCAGTGAGTGAGATTGAGACTGCCCCTCATTGTAGGAACTCCCTTGAGATAGGATAGAAAGGCGATTGAGAAGGCATTGTAACGACAAAGGATTCGTTACCAATCATTCCTATTGTCAGTGTTTGGCGTAAGGAAAAGAACGTCTCACAGAGTGGATTTTAGCCAGCGGCCGATTGATTTTGGCGATCCTCTTCCCATTTGTTCAATTTGTTGTACAAGGTTTTGAGACTAATCCCGAGTTCCTTGGCCGTGGCGGGCTTATTGAAATTATTTTTCTCAAGCACCCGAAGGATATGTTCCATCTCCACATCGGCAAGGGTTCGACTTCCTGTAGTGGGTACATGGGAAGACATAGGGATGATGTTACCGGTTGCAGCAGGAGCGGTTGCTGGTTGCGCCGGTGCAGGGGGATTCGGCCGAGCGTAAACGGCAGCCCCCTTCATGCGAACGATTTGGGGTAAGTGGGCAGCGGTGATCATGTGTCCGCCCGCAACGATGTAGGCGTACTCCATGGCGTTGACCAATTCCCGCACGTTACCGGGCCAAGTGTAGGCCATCATGGCATCAATCGCATCTTGAGTGAGAAGGTCCGCCACTTGATCGACCGATTTTTTTGCCGAACGAGCCAACATGTGAACCGCCAATTTCGGAATATCACTTTTCCGTTCTCGCAGTGGGGGCAAATGAATCTCGAATGTATTCAAACGATAAAGCAAATCTTCTCGAAAAGTGCCTTCAGCGACCATTCGGCGAAGATCGCGGTTGGTGGCACAAATGATTCGCACATCGGATTTGATCGGTATGGTATCGCCGACGCGACGAATCTCGCCCGATTCTAAAAATCGTAACAGTTTCACTTGGATATTTTTGTCGAGTTCGCCCAATTCATCGAGAAACAGTGTTCCACCATTAGCGACTTCGAGCAACCCCTTATGATCCCGATCGGCCCCTGTGAAAGCCCCTTTGCGGTGACCAAACAACTCGCTCTCGACCAAGGTGGGAGAAAGCGCCCCACAATTCACGGGAACAAAAGGCTGATTGAAGCGCTGGCTCATTTGATAAATTGTGCGCGCCACCACATCCTTTCCGGTTCCGGTTTCTCCTTGGATCAAGATAGTCGAATCGGTGGGAGCGAACTTGCTGATCTGATGATAAACCGCTTGCATCGCGGGGGAATCGCCAATCAGTTGGTTCGGTCCCTCGGCCACTTGGACCCGTGTTTGCAAAGCGATCTTTTCGTTCTTGAGTCGGCGCCGTTCCGCCAAGCGAATAAGCAGGGCTTGGATTTCTGCCAAACGACAGGGTTTATTCAGGTAGTCGGCCGCTCCGAGGCGCATCGCTTCCACGGTGGTTTCTTGTGTGGCAAAACCGGTCATGATGACCGCATCGGTATCGGGAGCCACTTGCTTCAGATGCCGAAGCACATCGATCCCCGTCATGTCCGGCATTTTCAAATCGAGTATGGCCGCGTCGAACGATTGTTGGTTGAGAACACGAATCGCACTGGTCCCATCGGGACAGACAGTCACGCTGTGCCCCATCAAGGGCAGCTCATTCTTCATGAATTCCTGAAGAGGAACTTCATCGTCCACGAAGAGAACGCGTAATTGGTGATTAGGCTGCGTGGCCAAGACCTTCCTCCGACTGAGTTTTTCCTGACTTCTTGTTGGAACCTATGGGCAAGGTTCCCCCTAAAGTCTTCGATTCTGCTTTGGTGCCAACGGCCTGAAGCGGAATCTTTACCGTAAACGTACTTCCCTGTTGAGGACCAGCGCTGGTTGCACTGATTTGGCCCCCATGTTGATCGATAATTTGATGGCTAATGAACAATCCTAGGCCCGTTCCTTTACCGGTACGACTTCGGGTATAGAACGGCTCGAAGAGGTTTTTCAATACTTCGGCGGTCATTCCGCAGCCCGTATCGGAAAAAGTCATCTCAGCAAAATTGTTCTTACTCTGCAGCGTAATCGTTAAGGTTCCCCCTTCTTCCATACTCTCCAGAGCATTGACCACCAAGTTCAACACAACCGATTTAATATCCTCGCCACAAACAAGGGCGATCACTCTTCCAAACGGTTGGAAGACGATGCGCTTGCCTCGGCAATGCTGTAAATGTTGAGCAATTTCTAGCACCGATTGAATCAATTCCGATAAATCGGTGGGTTCCCGACGTTGCTCACCGGTCCGAGAAAATTCGAGCAATTTAGCGGTGATCCCTTTACAACGGAATGCCTCCTGCTGAATCATCTTCAGGTATTTGGCAACCACTTGTGTATTCTGAGGGTCGCGCTGAATGTAATCCGCAAGACGGGTTTCAAGCGATTCGGCACAAAAGGCAATACTTGCAAGGGGATTGTTAATTTCATGGGCCACCCCCGCTGCGAGAAAACCAACCGAGACCATCCGTTCCGATCGCACTAATTGGCGGGATCGCTCCTCGACCTGTTGTTCTAAATCCCGATAGGTCTCTTCCAGTCGTTTCATCATGCCGTTAAAGGCTGTGGCCAAGTCTTCGAGTTCATCGCCGCTTTTCAATTCAATCGGCTGGGAAAAATCTTGGCCAGTCACTCGCTCGACCCCTGCTTGGAGATCTCGAATGGGTTTGAAGACCCAGCCCGAGAACAGGGTAATCAAAATCAGAACCAGCACACCCGCCGCAATCGCGGACCCACTGGCAATCCACATGGCTTGGCGATATTCCCGTCTCGCCAGACCGATCCGAGCATACATATCTCCGGCGACTTCGCTACGGAGTTGATCGATCAAACTCAAAAGTCGTTCATATTGTTTGCGAACTTCTTTATCGTCGCTTAAAGGTTTGCTGACCAGCGCTCCTTGAGGAGCCGCATAATTTTCGATTGCTTTTTCCAGATCGACAAAGGTTTTATCCACAATCGGGATCAATTGCGTATCGGTATAAGGATCGGGATCGCGTTTGCGTCGATTGGTATCTTCAAAACGCAATTTATAGTCGGCAAAGATTCTCTTGGATTCGGCCAGCCGTTCTCTGGCTAAAGTGACCTGATCTTCCTGCGGCGTCGATAATCGCAGCAGGTCAATTGGTCCTTTTTGAGTATTGGGAACATAAGAAAGGATTCCCGCTGCCACCGGTTTCAGCTCATCGAGCTTGAGCAATTCCGCGAGTTTGCTATCGGTCGTTTTCATGGTCTGCATATAGGAATCCAGACCATAGATGGTACCAGCGAGCAAGGCCCCGACACTGGCCACCACAAGGGTAACGCCAAGCAAGAGCTTGTGTCGTAATCGCCAGCGGTGAGCCACGATGGACCTCCCTGTCCTTGTGGTTGAATCAAGATTGAGACCGAAACCCATTTCGGCCAGTTGTGAAGATTGAGTAGTTTTTACCAGAACTTTTTTACAGAGAAAAGGGCAATTTTTTCAAAGACGCCCTACGGGTAATTCCACGAAAATTACCGAGATTCTCTAATTTGCCAAAAAGAAAAGTCCAAGGGGCCTAGTTCAGGAGATAAAACCATTAATCAAGCCAATCCTTGGCTTCTTGACGCAAGCGTTTGAGCACATGGGATTTTGCCGTCCAAACTGCCCCTGGGGTCAAGTTTAATTGGTCGGCAACAACACTTGCGGGTTGTTGGTGAATAACAAAGGCTTCAAAAGCCTGCCAAGTTATCGGTTCAAAATCATTGGAGATTCGCTTAAGTAATTGCTTAATTATATATTCATCGTGTTCTCGATCCCAAATCTGGCTGAGTAGACTATTATCGTCAGCGAGTTGATTCAACCATTCCTCCGAGTTATTCAGGAAGTGTTTTTTCTTCCGACGAAATTCCCCGAGTCGATTGATCATTATCTGTCGTAACCAAGCCCGAAATGCCCCCTTCCGTCCATTATGTCGAAAATGAGGAAGTTCCTCAACCAAGGTTGTGAGTGTTTCCTGTACAAGATCATCGACATCTGATGAAAGAGCAAGATGTGTTTGCAACCAATTCCGAAGCCAAGGTTGATATATGGCAACTAACTCAAACCAAGACCGAGGGTCATTTCCTTTCCGGATTTGTTCGAGTAGGCTAATCGGTGTTAAATGCATTTATTAGATACTATAGACCCACAAAAGGATTATTAATAGGTGATCTTACAATTAGGCAGGGCCTTTTTCAATTCCTGTATACCAGCTTCAGTTACTTTTGTGTTATCAAGATAAAGAGTCTTGAGACTCTTGATATTAGCGAGAACTTTTAGTCCTTCATCAGTGATTTGGTTTCGACGAAGATCAAGATGATAAAGCTCTTTGAGTTCGACTAATTCCTTCAAACCGTTGTCCGTAACACCCGTTTGAGCAAGATTCAACTCCCATAACTTCGTTAGTTTCTTGAGGTGTTTTAGACTAGAATCTGTGAGATTCACTTCTTGAAGACCCACCCTACGCAGTTCAGGATTGTGGACAAGAAGTTTGATACCTTCTTCTGAAATCCTAGACCGAAATAGTTCAATCGTATCGAGATACTGTAATCCTGAATAATCATATATACTCTTATCAGTTAGATATGTGTCATTTGGCAAGAAGATTGCTAATAATTGCCAAGGTTGTTGAGAGTCAACAATTCTATTTAGATCAGTATGATTTTTTATTCTTACTCTCTTGTTATCATTACCAAATCGATTCCCCACATTTACTAAAATTTCGCCATTGCGTCTTAGTACAGATAAAGCTGCAAAATGATCGTTTGTGGTTTTAATCACCGTACATTTTAGAAGTGCTGTTTTGAGATCAGAAATACCTTTAGAGGAGACTTTTGTCTCTCTGATCAGCAGGGTTTTCAATTGAGTCATATCAAACAGGTGGCGTATACCCTCGTCAGTAATTGGATTGAATGAGATATCCAACTTTTCTATTTTTTTCATTTGAGCAATCGACTCCAATCCTTTATCAGTGATTTTACCATTATGAATCGATAAATTGGTCAAGGAAGTTAGTTTTGTTAGCTCGGTGAGTCCTTGATCTTCGATTGGTATATTAATCAAGCTAAGTGCATATAGATTTGAAAGTTTTGATAAATTTTTTAGTCCCCGAGATGTGAGTTTAACTCCTTCAATGTGTAGAAGTGAAAGTGATTTACATTCTATAAGATGATTAATCCCCTCATCTGTAATTGATGAAGATATAAAAGCTATGGCCTTCAGAGATTGGCAGTGCTTAAGTATTTCTAAGTCAGAATCATTTATTTTGACATTTTCTGGAAATGAAAGACTTATTATGGGAAATTTTTTCGTTGAATTTATATCCAATTTTTTTTTCATACTAGCCACAGGGTCAATTTCAAATTTGGCACCAATCTTTGTTGCCCAATCTGCTACCTTTTGATCGTAGTCTATTTCTTCATCTATCACATCCTTTTTGGGATTTACCCACTTTGGAGTATTGGTTTTGGTAACATCCAAAGTTTTTTTTGGAAGCTCTTGTTCGTTGAGAATTTGTCCATCTCGAGTGATTTGTACCTTTCCAGGCAAAAGCTCGACACGCAAAGTTATATTCTCTCCTTTCCGAAGAAGAAATTTCTCTGTTTCAAATTCAAAGTCCCCACGTTTAATTTTCAAGGTCTGTTCACCCGTTTCCACACGAATTTCCGCAGATTTGTCAGCTCCTTTTATCACAGTACCAGTTTTTGTAAGGGTTGCTTCTAAGCTGTCATCATTTATCTCGACTCGAACAGTGCCTTTTGGGGTTTGGAAATAAAAGACCGAAGCCGCAACAAGAATAATCACCATCACACCCATCAAAGCAACTGTTGGGACCACACGTTGTATAATTTTTGGTCGGGTCGATTGGGATAGTTTTGTGAAATCCCTAGCGAGTTTTTCTAGTTTTTCGGCAACATATCGTGCCGATTGGGGACGTTTTGTTTCATCCTTAGCGAGTAATTGCATAATAAACTCCGATAAATTTTCCGATATTTCGGGATTGATTTTGTGGGGAGCAACAGGATTATGAGTCACCACTGCGACGAGTAAACTCGTCACCTGATCTCCTTCAAACGGCATGCGACCAGTAGCTAGCCGATAAAGAATTACACCCAGCGAGAAAAGATCGCAGGCAGGGCCGACCGGTTTTGCCTGTGCCTGTTCGGGTGACATGTAGGCAGGTGTTCCCAAAATGATACCCGATTGAGTGAGTTGTTTCTTCTCTTTATCCAACACTCTTGCCAAACCAAAGTCAAGAATTTTAATTCGGTCACCTTGTTTGACCTCTAACCACAAATTCGAGGGCTGAATATCCCGATGAATCAACCCTGCCTCATGGGCGACCGCTAATCCTTTTGCTATCTGTTGGCCTATCCTTAGAATTTCTGGGACTGGGAAAACATCGACCCGTTTCATCCGGTCGGCAAGACTTTCCCCTTGAAGCCATGGCATGACCATGAACGGAACTCCATTGGCTTCGCCAGCATGATAGATCGGAACAATGTGATCATCTTGGATGGACGCTGCCAATTTCGCCTCGCGAAAAAATCGTTCTCGTGCCTCTGGTTTTTGAGCAGACTCACGTCGAATGACTTTCAGGGCAACAGATCGATCCAACGCAATATCTTCTGCCTGAAAAACCATCCCCATTCCACCCTGACCAAGAATTTTTAAGATGCGATATTGCCCTATCCTTCCCAATTCTAATGGGGATTCGGCTGGTTCCAGAAACGATAAATCCAATCCGTTCTCTTGATTAGTTTGCTGATAGGCCTGATGAATCAAATTCTCGAAAGTGTCTGCCTCTAATTGTTCTAGTGTGTTCAAACACTCGCGACACTGATCTAGATGCCGTGAGATATTATCCATTTCATTCGGATCGTGAATAATGCCCTGTCTAAAAAATTTAAGTTGTTCTCGTGATGGATGTGAACACAACAAATCTGACATGGAAATTCTCTCAGAAATAAGTTCTTTCTTATTAGAATAGCAAAAGGAACCCATATCATATAAAGGCAGTCAGAAAACTGAACCTGTCAGAAAAATTGAAGAGAGAAAAGAATTTAACTCTGATGAATGACTTCGAGGGAGGGGGCAAATTCTTCTAATTCGATGACTCCGTTGAGCACCGTCAGATAATGGCAGGGGCGTTCGGTCCAGCAGCCGCTATTGAAATAGGCCGTCGGACCCGTATTGTTGGCCACCGCATGATGCGTGTGACCACAACAAACTGCATCGCACCCTTTTTTCCGAGCATACTCGATCGATCGGGTTTCGATCTTTGCGGCACAACGAAGGAAGGTCTTGCTCTTTCGCTTGGCTAATTTGGCAAAGTGATGCGATTTGTCTACCTTTTGCAAGAGCCGATAGGTGGCATCGGCAATGGCGGTGATGATCGGATGATTGTCAATAAATTCATCGAAGCGGTGCCCGTGATGAAACAGAATTTTCCGCCCCCCCGATTCTAAGATCAATTCGTCCTGAACCTCGACTCCCAACAGGTGAGAGACAATCTCGGCAGGACCATCGTGATTGCCATTGATCCAGATAATCTCAATCGTGTCGGACATCTTTCGGAGCAGCGACAAAACCTTCCAGTGATGTTTGTTCAACCGACGAAAGTCGATGGAATCGAAAACATCCCCATTTAGAATGAGTTTAGCCGTGAGCGGCATCCCCTCATGAATGTTCTGCAAGAAATGAGTCAATGCTTTGGCTTGGCAATTATCACTGCCGAGGTGCAGATCTGAAATGATGATCGCATCGAACACGTTTGTCTCCGAATTCATCTAGAGAAACATAACAAATGATTCGGGCCTTGAAGTGAAATGTCTGTGAAGCCTGCGTGAGAATTTACGGAAGAAAGACAAGCTCGGATGATTAGAAAGGTGTTGGGGTAATTTGGGAACAATCCCATCGGGTAAGGGAAGCTAGAGAAAAGATGAATAACTGGGTTTTGCAGGTGAATTGGGTAGGCATCGAAATCAAATTTCTGCAAAATCTCTCGGGATTTTGCGAGAAATTCGCTTGACTGAAAATCAATTGGGGGTTATCCGCTCAGCGATTCAAGGATTGTGCGCGAGTTCCCCAGCTTTTGGGGGGCCGTCAAAGGCTTACAGAGCAACGATGTTTTCGGGGGAAAACCAAGTTGTTCTATCTCCCCGTGAGTTGGGGGTAAGGAGATCCGGGGTGTTTCCATTTAACGTGAGAGGCTTCCGGCGATATGTATTTGGGCTGGCTCTCCTTCCGGGGTGCTGGTTCACCGGAACCATTTTCTTCAACGGAGCAAGCGCATTGTCGCAAGATAAGGCTCCACCCGTCATCAGTTCAGGTGACGATATTCCTAGCATCAAAGGGGAAAAGCCCAGTCGGAGTTCAACAACCGACGCGGTTCCTAAAGTCCCCAACGACAGTAAACCCTTTTGGAAAGAGGAAGGGGGTTCCCCGTCGAAAGGGAAAGACCCTTCAGGGGAAAAGTTACCAAGCGATGCTCGGGCCCTTTTAGAGTTGGCCAAAAAAGCCTACGAAAAAGGGGACCTCGATAAAGCACAGGATTTAGCCACACGAGCCCAAGCCAATCAAGGATCGGTTCGATGGGGTATTTTTGAAAGCACTCCTGCTTCGCTTCTGAAAGAGATTCAGGCCAGCCGTGCTCGACAAAACCGCATCGAAGCCGAGCGTTTAACTGGTGAAGCCCGCCTGCTGCTCGAAGCCAAAGCAAAAAATGCGACGGAACGAGCCAACAACGTGGCCCAAGCCGAAGAAAAGGCCCGTAAGGCCCTTCCTTTGTATGGCGAGGTCGGGGTTCTAGATTTTGGGGATCGGCCCCAAAAAATTCTGGCCGATGTGAAAGCGATCCGAGAGAAGGAGAAGCTGCCGACGGCCACCGTGGCCACCAACAAGCCCACGACGAACAAACCGGCTACAACTAAACCCACGGATTCGAAACCTTCTGAATCCAAACCGAGCGAAACCGCCAAGAAACCAACCGACAAACCCAGTCCCCCTGCGGACGTGGACCCGTCGTTGCTGATCAAACCGGTCAAAAATGAATCGGGGTCTCGAGTTTCTCCCGCAGAACTTCGCCGACAAGCGGACCTGATGTGTCAGGAAGCCTCTCAATTGCAACTGAGCGGTAAGTTCGTCGAAGCTCGTGCCAAACTGATCGAGGCTCATCGTTTGGGTGCCCATTACGACGTGGACGAAGAATCACCCGAGACGATGCACCGAAACTTGATGATCCAAGTCAAGAAACGTCTGAACGGGATCGCAGCAGAAGCACATAAACAATCGACCGAAGGACATTGGATCGAAGCGGAAGCCAAGCTGATTGTAGCCGTCAACCTCGCCAAGCAGTTCGAGTTGGATACCAAACCGTTGGATGACCGCCTGATGGTGGTTCGTTCCAATATGAAGAAAGCCGACGATATTGCCAAAGGGGGTTACCCAACCCTTCCTCCAGTGGACGATCCGATTAAAACCGTCGGTGCCAAAGAACCGGAAGGCCCTGTCGATCCCCTTCCTCCATCTGGGAAGCCTGATCGGGGTGCCCTGTTGTTGGAGCAAGCTCGGATTGAATTCACGGCTGGCAAACTCGAAACCGCCAAGAAAATGGCCATCGACGTCATCAGCATGAATTCCAATGCGAAAGACGAAGCTGCCGCTTTGCTCCGCACGATTGAACTGGAAGAAGCCAGCATGCGGGAGCAAACCGCGAAACGGGCTTTCCAGAATGGTGTCACCGAGTTCAACAATCGCAACTACAAACAAGCCCTAGCCATCTTCGGTCAAATCAATCCGCGATACCTGCCTCTCGATCTGAAGAACGAGTTGACTCGGTACATGACCGAAGCCAATAATCGGCTCGACCCCATGGGTTCGTCGGTGGCTAGTAACGATCCACCCAAACTGCCAGGGGATTTGGAACCAAAGTCCGATCCGACCAAACCTCCCATGCGACCTCCTTTCGAGAAACCCAGCACGGGTATGGTCGAAGCACCAACTCCGAAGGTGGGGGCGGATAGCTTCCTGAAACAACAAGAAACCATCAATCAGGTCGAATTCCAAAAACTTCGGACTGAAGCTCTGAAAATCGAAAGCGAAGCCACCGCTCGCTTTGGTCGTGGGGAAACCGATGCAGCCTTGCTGGACTTGGAAAACTTCATCAATCGGGTGAAAAATTCGAACTTGGATGCCACCAAACAGGCTCTGTTGACCCGTCCGATCGAAGCCCGTTTGGATAAGCTCCGAATTCTCAAACACCAGACTGACTTCTTGGCAGCCGAGGCCCGTCGCACTCGCCAATTCAAGGCAGAAATGACCCAAGAAGCGTTGGTGAAACAACAAAAGCAAGAGGAAGTCCGCAAGCTCATGTTAGCGGCCGGCCGCCTCATGGACGAACACAAGCACAAGGAGGCTTTTGCCCAAGTACAACAAGCCCACCAGTTGGCTCCCGATGATCCGAGCGTGAACGCTGCTTTCCAAATCTTCGAGACCAAAATGCGCTCGACGGCTTGGCAAGATATGAAGAAACGCCAAGAACGAAACTTCTATCAAATGGGGCACGAGGTTTTTGAAGCCACCACGGATAGCGTGACCGGTCGCGATCCGTTGAAGATTAGCCCCAGTAAATCTTATCGGGAACAGATCAAACAACGTGAAACCTACGAGCACGGTATTCGTTCCGGTCGAGTTCGTTCCGAAAAGGAAAAAGAAATCGAATCGAAGATGAGCACCAATATCGAAAGTCTGAACTTCAATGGTCAGTCGCTTGAAGATGTGGTGGACCATCTGCGAACAGTCACCAGCATCAACTTTATGTTGGACCTGCCGGCACTCAAGGCCGCTCAGATCGATCCGAAAACGCCGGTCCATGTAAAATTACGGGGTGTTACCTTGGCGGCAGGATTACAAACCATCGCTCGTCAAGCCAGCCTGACCTACATCATCCGAGATGAAGCAATTCACTTCACTACGATGAAAGGGGCCCAAGGACGCAACGAAACCCGGACCATTCCTGTGGGCGATCTGATTATCCCCGTTCCCCATGCGAATCCGAACCCGTCGATTCCAGGTTTGATTACCTCGAATCAGAATCGAAACAACAACAACGTCGGACCTTATGAACCCTTTATGGGCTTAGGTAATGGTGATGCCACAGGAACACCTTCCAACCTTCCGGGAGGTCGGTTGTCCTCAAACGTCAGTGGTTCTTCAGGTGGATTCCCCCTACCCGGACCGGTGCAAGGTGCCAAACACGGTGGAACGCTTGAGAAAGAATTAATCCGCTTAATCACCCAGACCATCCGACCCGATTCTTGGGCAGCGATGGGAGGCGAAGGAACCATCGAGTACTACCCGTTAGGTCTCGCTTTGGTCATCAACCAATCGCCTCAGGTGATTGAAGAAGTCGAACAATTGTTGGAATCGCTCCGTCGTCTGCAAGACCTCGAAGTGACGGTTGAAATCAAGATGGTCAGCCTCAGCGAGAGCTTCTTCGAGCGGATCGGTCTGGACTTTAACATGACGATTCCTACGGGTAGCTCGGTGCGACCAGGCGCTCAGCCGGTCACCTATTCCGATGGTCGTCAAGGTGTTCCGCTGGATAATCGAAACATCCGAGGGAACGTCGTGGGTCTGGGGGCTCCGGGCTTCCCCACTTCGGACTTGAACCTGCCGATTCGGGCCACCAGCTTTGGTGCAACGATTCCTCCTTATGGCAACTACT
>JAOAAA010000047.1 GCA_026419115.1 Gemmataceae bacterium | reverse complement strand
GGTCTAGGCCTAGCGCTATGCTCTCGTTGGATTGCCCTGCTTGGGGGTCATATCCGGCTTGGCTCTCCTTCACTGGGGGCCTGTTTTCAAGTGTTCGTACCTCAAAATTCTCGGCAATCCCAATCGTAAAGCCGGTGCTATGGTTCTGCTATTGAAAATGTCCGCAGAAAGGTTTGAAATGGAGAAAAATTGGCATCAACTGCAGGTGTGCATAGGAAGATTTTTAAGGTTTCGACATGCCGACAAAACTCCCATCGTGTTCACGAGCCAAGGTCCACAAAAAGGCCCCGAGATCGGGAGATTCGTAAAAGAAGCCGATGCAGTTGATCCGCACGCGGGGAAACTTGGGTTCCGGCCGATTCCAGCTATTATTTAAGGTTCGACGTAAGTGACGAGCGAGCAGTTCGGATCGTTCCGTTTCTTTGAGATTTAATTTAGCTTGAGCATCGGTAATACCCGGTCCGGAGGTCGGTAACCCGTCGGAGATGAGGTACAAGGTATCCATGCCTTTGGCTCGGTATTTGAAGGCTTCTTCAAATGCGGCATACAAATTCGTGTCCCCCGTGGGGCGAACGAGGGACATCGCTTTGTGAACTTTTTCGAGGGACTTTTCTTTCTCGTAAATCATCCAATCGTTCGCTTCAAGCAGGTACATAACCTTGCCCGAGAAAAGCAAAATCTGGAATTTTTCGAGGTCGGGAAGCGAGCGCATGACCTTGATGAGAGTATCTCGAACGGTAGGCCACTTCGTCGGTTCGATTGTATTCTCGTCCACCCGATCCATACTGCCGGACATATCGACCAAAAAAACAACGTTCTTTCCAGTCAAAGCGATCCCTGCAAATTTGTTATCGCTTTCGATCTGGAGCTTATTGATTTTGTCGGCGAGTTTGGCCTTTTGCCCTTGGAGGTCAATGATTTGGGCATTGGCATCTTCAATCTTGGTTTGGGAATTTCTGACTTGAGCTTCTAACTCGGTGATGCGTGCCTGCAATTTACTGGCATCGGTCATGGTTTTCGAGAGGTCTTCGAGTTTCAGGTTCGCAGCGCGTGCCCGAGCTTCGGCATCGTCTTTCGCTTTTTGAGCATTCCGGACGAGTGTATCTAAATCCTCGGCTTTTCGTTGGAGGTCAAGAAGTTTTTTCTCGGCTAGTTCCGTCTTTTTCGTGAGATCGGCTATTTCGTTGGCTTTGGAGTTAAGATCGTTGTTCTTTTTCGCGAGTTGATCCTTCAACTCGGTCGAAAGGGTATTGGCTTCTGCAATTTGGGAACGGGCCACTCGAAGTTCATCTTCCTTTTTCTTAATTAGCCCAAGAAGACGAGTTTTTTCGAGATTTTGTTCATCCCGCTCGACCTTGAGGAGAGCGATTTTTCCTTCAAGGTCTTCAATCCAGCGCGCCAATTTCCCCGATTCATCCAAGGCAGCGAGCTTCGTCCGCGTTTCTGCTTCGAGGTCCGACTTGGTCTTTTCGAGGTCTTCGCGTGTTTTGACAAGGGCAGTTGCCGCCTGAGCCGATTCCATCGCACTAAAGGCCGCCTCGCGAGTTTTGAGCAACCAAAGTAAGGTCACACAACCAAGCGTGCAACAAAACACATCAAGCATCCACATACTGACCAAGGTTGGCTGTTTATGTCGCGTTCGCATATTCGATTAACCTTTTGGAGTCGAGGAAGAGACAGAGGGGTTCGGACGAGAAAGCAACCGTGGGTCGACCCGCGGGGGAAGCGGGATCGCCGTATCGAGATGGGTTTTCGGCAGTTCCCCTGCGGCAGCGCGCGTTGCCAAGTAGCAGGCAGCATGGGCACCGGCTTCGGAATGAAGCACCCGTACTGCGGTTCGGTCCGAACTATTTTTATGAAGAGCCAAAGCCAATCCCGGAAGCAACCCTGCCGCCGCCGTAAGCCAAATCGCGCGTGGAATCCCCGCATCGTTGGGTCCCGCCAAGAACGGTCGGGCTTCTACAATGGCAGCGGAACACAGGGAACTACAAAACGCATCGAGATCGGCTTGGGTCAGGCTCAAATCTTGATACCAATGGGCAGCGCGGACGATAATCTCTGCACGTTGGCCGGCTCGTGCTCGCTCCAAACACGGTTCGATCTGCTCGAATAAATCTTGTTCCGCATCGGCCGAGTCGCGAGGGTCGCGACGGCAAGCACGAACACACCGGTCCGAAATGGCATCGAGTAGTTTACTATTCCATAAACGCCAACCGAGATGAGGAAGCGTTGCCGAGTTGATCGAGCGAACTTCAGCCTCATCGATTCGGATCGTGTGGAACATCAGGGCGTGTTCATCCACATCGACAATCACGACATAGCCGGGCATCCCGTGAGCTGAACCTCCCGAAGCGGGGGCAGCTAGAAAGGAGGTGGCGCGTTCCGCAGCAAGAGCGAGCGGAAGCGTCGCAGTCCCAGTGAGGCGGATTTTACTTTTCTCCGCGAGGACGTTCAAACGTTGCACCTGCGATAACGAAAGATAGTTCGGAAGAACGAACCATGAACCCTCGAACACCGAAAGGGGCTTGGCGATGTGGTCGAAAACCATTCCAAGGGCAGAATCGGCAGTGAGATTGTGCCGACCATGTTTCCACGATTTGGGTTGCCCTAATTCCGGCAGATAGCGATCACAGATCACATGGGGAGCTTTACGAACCACCCCCAAGGCCCCCTGTCCCAAGAGGGGTGTTTTTTTCTCCATGGAAATGACTAAGCGTAGCTCAGAGCGAGGTTCTTCAAGGGGTATTAATTTTCCTCGTGCAGAACCCGCTTCGGTTGCCAGAACTCTTGAGGAGTTGAGTTCGACACCGGCAGGCCCTCGACCGCTGGCCCGTTCACTACTCGATTTCGACCATTGGAATAAAGCCATGGCAGTTAGTCCCTTTCCGCGTAGGCAGTTTCAGGTTGTGGATCATACAAGCGGAGTAACAAATGCTCTTGGCAGTATTGTTGGCAATCGATTACCAACAACTCTTCGGCTCGTTGCACGACGTGGAGCAAATACATCAGGACAACGCTCAGGGCTAGGGCGACAAACGTACAATCAAAAGCGATAGCCAGTTGTTCAGTCACTTGTTTGATAAAGTCCGCATCGGTCTGGTTCCCTGCTTTGCTCATGCCCCCTGCCAAGCCTCGGACCGTGCCTAAAAAGCCCAAAGCAGGGATTGCCCAAGTCAGATACGAGATAGTGGACATGCTGGTGACGAGTCGACTTTGTTCTACTTCGGCTTGAGTGCGAACCACCTCGCTGACATCATTGGCTTTGCGACTAGTCGCAAATTTCGTCAGGGCCATTTGGATCATTTTGGCGAGCATTAACGGTCGGCCTCGGGTGATAGCTTCGATCTTTCGATTTAGTGGCCGAGCATCTTCAGGCAAAATTCGCGCCCCTTCTTCCGTTGGCAGAATATCCAAATGAAAGGCCTGACGTTGACGGGCCACCTCACGATAACGCCGTAACAACATCATCGCCGACCATACAAAACAGAGATAACAGGCAATCTGTTCTGGCCCAAGTAATAAACGGGCCACTCGTTCGGGGTCCCGCCAACTTTTTAATCCCTCGGAACTCATGGGATCAGGAACAAATCGAAGCCAAAGCGGAATGGTGATGCCCCCAACGAGGACCAAGGCCAATACCAGCCACAGCCATTCTCGGGGGAGTTTGTGGGTTGAATTCACACTCATGAAGTTGGATCTCACGGAGGTCGAATCTAGGTGGTTTTTCTGGGCGGTTATGCTCAGTGCAATCAATCTCGACTTCGCAATTTTTACAACGATTAATTGTGCCAGCAAAGTCAAGACTTAGCAAGATCGTTCCGATTGAGAAACTCGTAACCACTGATAAGATAGGCACACAAGCCTTTCTTGGGTTTGCCCATGACATAATTATACTAAGTTTGGAGAAGAGTCCCAGTGGATGGCGGGAAACGATTTAGCCCCCAGATCGTCAAAGTTGGTGGCTCACTTTTTGATTGGGAATTATTCCGAAGTCGCTTATCTGAATGGGTTTCGGTTCAATCTGCCGCTCTCTGTTTGGTTGCTGGTGGTGGAGATGCTGCCGATGCAATCCGTAAACTCCACACAATCCATAAACTTTCTGAAGTCGATTCGCATTGGCTCGCGATTCGGGCCATGACCTTACACGCTCATTTCCTTAATCGACTCTTAGAGTGGCCGGTCGTCTCGCATTGGGATCGGCAATCGCGTGTCATCCTCGACCCGTTTGAATTCTGTCTCCAAGATCGCCAAACCGACACCCCTTTACCTCACACTTGGCAAGTAACCAGCGATAGTATTGCCGCCCAAGTAGCCCTGACCTACGGAGTTGAACTGACACTTTTGAAATCGATTGATCTTCCCAAGGGAATCTCTTGGCAACAGGCCGCCGAGAGCGGTTTCGTCGATCCTGCTTTTCCCCATTTCGTTGAGCAGGGGCTTAGTGTCCATTGGGTGAATCTGCGGAAATCGGGCGAGCCATAAATTCGCTTTTCACTCGATTCGGCTCGGATCGCGACCCAAGATCGATCCTATTACGATGCCTTTTGTTCTGGGTGCGTTCCGTTGTCGGCGTGTTCCGTCGTCGGTCTAGCTCGTCGATGGATCGTTCTCGTTTACTTTTTCGGTGGATAATGGCTGCGGAATTTTCGATAGGTTTCTTCCACCTTCGGGAGCAGCTCTTTGGCCTTGGCAAGATCGTCAGCGAGCAGGGCATCTCGTAGCTCTTCAAGGTCTTCCCGCAGGGCTTCGGTGGCTTCGGTGGCTTCGGCCTGCATCCGACCCGTGCGGAGAAAAACGCCGACCTGAAGTTTCCTCGTCAATAAATCCCAATGTTGAATCCTGCGGATGGCTTCTTCTTTATTCCCACTGCGAACCGCACTGATCGCTTCGGTTCGGGTTTGAACAATATCGACAAAGGCCTGATCTCGATCGGGATAGTAAATGAATAGCGCCACCACACTAAATGCCACCAACCCCAATAAGGAAATGATTCCCAGCACCGGTCCTGGAACCCCGCGATTCCAAATCGAAGTCGGTTGATCGCTCGGGGGGGGGGAAGTGGTAAACCATTTTTCGAGCCTTTTTCGAGAATCGAAAACAATAAGCCCCAGACCCACTAAACCGAAGAAGAGTAAAACCACAATGGCCACCGGTTCGAGAACTTCGACTTTCTCCAAAATTTTCGCACCTGCCATGTCAGGTGTGGCCTCCATTCCGCTCAAAAACGGGCTAGTCCAATCGTCGAAAGCATGCGTGTGACTTGCTTCTTCTTTGGCAAAATAAAGGGGATATTCTACCCCGTAAGCGATTCCCAAACTCAGTAAAATCACCAAGCTCAGCCAAAGCAAAATTCGGAAGAATCCAAACTGAACAAACAGAAAGAGAATCAAGCCAATGTTCAGGCCCACCCCTAATTCAAACAAAGCAAAGGCAGCCCCTGTAGAATTGCCATGTTCGATAATTAACCCAATTCGCATCATGCTGGGCAAAACACCGGAATACATCGGGACGCCGATCAGGGTCATCAATGCTGGTGATGTCAAATCGTCGTGCCTCATGGTCATGCTCAGTGCCCCATGAGGAATCATCCCTGCGAGAAGCCCCGTAAATAAAATTCCGACTTTCACATAGTACAGGCTAGGACCAACCGTTTCCCGAGCCGCCGTGATCAACACGGCTGCTAGCCGTTTGATTCCGGGAGGGGGCATAGCTTCATCCTCAGGCGGTATCGCAGTTTCATTCTTTTCAAACAGACGTTTCCAAATCTCCCCCCCCACGATAGCAATCGCCATAGTGGCAAACACAAAACAGATAATCATGATCGGTTCCGAAAGGGTCAACCCATAGAGGAACGAGAGGGGATTCAATTGGGGAGCCGCCAAAATAAAGGCCAAGATCGTCGAATTTCGGACACCGGCCCGTTTCATTTCCCGAGCAACTGGAATCACACCGAACGAACAAACCGGAAGCAACGAACCAATAAACCAAGCTCGGAATAATCCCTTGAGACCCTCACCACTGAAGAGTTTCCTTGTTCCGGCCGAGCCGAGCATCCGTCGCATCACCGCAGCAACCAGAATACCGACAAGGAAAGTGGAAGAGGCTTCAACCGCAGTTTGACCGACTCGGGTTAATACACTCCAATAAAGGTCCATGATTAGGTGACTCCGAGAGTTTGTGAAGCGATACGGGCACAGGGACACTCGCAAGGATTGATAAATCGTGAAGCTACACTGGCACAGGAATACTCGCAAGAATTTGTTCAATCACCTTTTGGGCTTGATCGGAGACTAAACCTAAACGCACACTCAACACCGGAACCGCCACTTGTTGAATATCGTCGGGCGTAACAAAAGGACGCTCCTTCAGAAAGGCCCATGCTTGAGAAACCCGTTGCCAGATCAATAATCCACGCGGACTGAGTCCTAAATTCACTTTCGGATGAGAACGGGTGACCCTAGCTAAATCGACGAGATAACCCTGTACTTTGGGTTCCACAGCAACACGGATCACCTGATTTTGTAGCGTTTGCAGGGCCTGTTTATTCAATAATTCCGAGGAATTCTTCTTGTTTGGCGAGTCTCCAACCGCCGCTGCCAACAAACTCAATTCATCGTTTCGCTCTGGATAGCCGATGGAAAGTTTCATAGCAAAGCGATCGAGTTGCGCCTCGGGTAACGGATAGGTACCGTGATGTTCCACGGGGTTTTGTGTGGCAATCACAAAAAACGTGGGGGAAAGGGTATGCTGAACATTGTCAATCGTCACTTGACGTTCTGCCATTGCTTCCAACAAGGCCGATTGTGTTCTGGGCGTGGTACGATTAATCTCATCGGCTAAAAGGACATCCGAAAAGACCGGTCCGGGCAGAAAGTCAAATTCACGGGTTTTCTGATTGAAAACACTAAAGCCGGTAATATCCCCAGGTAGCAAATCGGGGGTGCATTGGACCCGAGAAAATTGTCCGCCGACCGCTTGCGCCAGCGCTTTGGCCAAGGTGGTCTTGCCCAATCCGGGTAAATCTTCCAGCAGTAAATGCCCCTGTGCGAGTAGACAGGCCATCACGAATTCAATCACCTGAGGTTTCCCTCGAAGGGCCTGATTCAAATGGTTGCGCAAATATGAGATTTGAGCGAGGCTCGTCATCGGGGGGGAAGAATTCGGTTCCATGATCGCTCGATTCACTTCCATTCTCCTGTTGCAGAGAGGGGAGGGATTTTCCGCCAATATCTCAGCGAACAACAACTCAGGACAGAACGACAAACCGCATGGACCTCATCGATCGACCAAGGGGATGCCATCTGTGGGGCGTAGCAGGCCCATTCTGCCATTCGGGCTAATTGATTCCAATCTTGCCCATCTGATTGCGAGGGGGGGGGAGTCAATTGTCTCATCCAACGGGGGGGGGTTGTTTGATTCGGGCGGGCGTGGCCCGTCCATCGGCCTCGTTTCTCGAGCAATTTCAGGGTACGAAAAACTTGTTTTTCCCACGTTCGACTCGGAAACCAAGACCACAGTTGGCACAAGATAAAATCCCAGATTTCGCGACGCCGCAGCCAGAGCGCAAGCACAATCAGAACAATTATCATCACACTCAAGGCATGCCCTAGAAGCCAACTACCCATCTGCGAAAGGGTGTTGAGAATTTTCTCCCTCAGAGGTATCTCGGGAGTAAGCATCTCGTAACCGGGGGTGGTCTCAACCACCAGCCAATGGCCATCGCGTGATTTCACTTCGGTCCAGAAATGCAGATCGTTCGCCTTCACGGGAGTATGTCCCGACTTGGGATCATAAGAATCGGGTGAAGCATAATAGCCAAGACATAACCGAGTTTGATACCCCAAGGCTCGTAACAGGAAGGTCGCGGAACTGGCAAAGAGGTAATCGGGACCAGTCCGCGATTCGGTCAAAAACCACAAAACGGGGTGTGGGTGATCCTCAGGCGATGAAATTTCCCGATTGTGTTCATACCCACTGCGAAGCTGATTGATAATCGCTTCGATTTGTCGGGGGCCTTGAGGTAAATGGCCGGCCCATTGTTGAGCGATTTGCTCGATCTGGGGACGGATTTCCTCAGGAATGTGATTCAGTTGATGGGCGGGATTTTTAGACGGCGAGATAGTCATCAATGATGACTCGGGCAGATTCTGCCAATTGAAGGTCACCGAATCGGTATAAACGATCACCCCAGAAGGGGTCCGGCCTCGTCCGGCAATCGCCAACACTCCTTCAAAATCCCATTCATAATAATCGGCCCGATCGACTCGGCGGATTTTGAAGCGTGTTAACGAAGCGGGGGTCGGCACGATATTCGACTTCAGATCGGCCACTTTGAGTTGATGTCGTTCCACACTGGAATACCAGTCGGCCTCTCGAAGGTGGCCTAGACGCATCCAATCGTTGCCTTCTTCTTCCAACAAGCGGTTGGTAGGTCTGCGACCTTCTAGCCAACGGTTTTTGGAAACGTCATATTTCTCGTAAACAACCAGTCGCACATGGAGCGGTGTCCGTCCCTGAACCTCAAACACTCCGCGAGCATTTTGACTTTCACTGGGTGATTTTTTAGCTTGAGGCCCTTTGCGCCCCGTATCAAAATCTCGACTGGGGCGACGATTTTCTGGAAGTTTACCGTGAAATTGAATCACATCGGCCAAACCGGCAGCCACCATTCGTTCTTGATCTTTATTCGGTTTGTGGGGGGGACCATAAGTATCACCCACGGCATCGATGAGAGCATTCCGATTATCCTCGATCAACTTTTCGGTATCAACCATGCCGGCGGCCTGTGCATTGTCCCCAGCCACTTCTTCGGGACCATCGCCGATACCTGAACGAGCAAAAGGATCGGTTTCGCCCGTACCACCCGAAGTGGGTAGCCATTCCCCCAACACATAAACGGTTCTTTGGGGACCCACCACAATCACCGCCAACGATAACCCCAAAAGTAAGCCCAACACACCTAGGCCTACCCAAGACCAGCGGTTCGATTGTGTTTGGATTTCTAAATTCACTTCCTTTTCAGGAGGCACAAACACCGAACGCAAACCCGTCCAATAGGTCAGCATCAACCACAACGCGCCACAGGTTGTGTACAACCCAAGTAGAACCATCATGGCCGTATCGTTCGTCGAGGCCGTCGCAAATAGAATCAAAAACAAACTCGTAATGGCTGCAATCCGAAGACACAACAACCAACCGGAAAAAACCACCAAGGCCAACGCAACATTCCGGAGGCCATAAACCATTTGCAATTCGAGTGGGTTGCCATCGTTGAACCAATCTCTTCGGAAAGGCTCGATCAGAAAGGGAGCACCCGCTGCCAGAAGAACAAGAATGGTCACCCATAAAGGAGGGTTTCTTTTAGGGTCTTCGGGAAACCGCACAAGCCAATTCAAAACGAATGCTATTGCAATCCCGATGCTGCCTATCCCGATGGAGCGTAGGAGCGGACGTTGCTCGTCGGCAGCAATTTCCGTGGCAATTGTCGCGAGTGCCACAAGAACAAAGGTAATCCTGCGAACGATTTTGGAAACTTCAGGAGCCATGTTTTGCCTCCTGCCAATTTCCCAGAAGCTGTGAAGGAATCGCTTCGGGATTGTCGAGCGTCAACCAAGGTGAGACGGTGGGTTTACTGCAATCTGATGCAGTTTCAATAGGCAAGGAAGGATCGAACCCGTGCGTATTGAGTATGACGAATCGTTGATGTCCACGAGGGGGGGGGCACACACTCAGGTTTGTGGTGATGAATATCTGCAACCCATCGGCGAATCCCTGACAGGCCGAGGTTTCCATCAATTGGGCAAGGGGAACTTTGCCGAACTGTAACCCTGCCAGCGTATCCATGATTTTCGTCAAATGATTGGTACCCGAGGCCGGTGGGAGATGCCCCCCCCCCCAAACCAGTCCCACTTCGGCTCCCTCTTCGATCCAACTTTTCGCAAAACTCGCTGCCACCCGAATGGCCCATTCTCCGGTCGAGTTTTCCTCTCGACCTGCATGAATTTCGTCGAAGGTATCCAACACCAATTGAATCACAGGGCGAGAGTTGGCTTGGATTTCGCACACAATCAAGCGATCATGTCGGGCTGATTGGGCCCAATGAATCCGCCGTGGCGAATCCCCCCGACGATAAGGGCGAACCCCCAGCACATCGCCATTGGTCCCGACCTTATTGCGAGAAACTTTCCCTTCGGATTGTTGTTCCCCGCTGAGCATCGGAACGGGGCCTACTGGGAAAGTGCTTGGCCAAACAATCAGCTGCGATTCCACCGCCAAAGTTTTGGAATGATTCCACAAACCAAAGGGGAACCCCGTCGTGAGTTTGGGGAGAGGCTGCGGATACAGGCCCCGTCGGGTCGGTTGAAACGCCCAACGGCATAAAGCGGAACGGCGTCGAGGTGCCATGCGAATGCCAACCACCGCTTCTTGAGCATCGAACCCAAAACCATCACGAACAGCCAACCCCCACACCGGCCAAGGGAGACGATTTTTGAGCGACAATTGCACTTCAACGGTTTCTCCTTCGGTAACCCGTCGGCGTGAAAAAGAGATCGCTCCCGAGAGGGCCGGAAGCGAAATCATCGGCCAAAGAACCCCCAAGGCCACCACCGCCAAAATCCCCCCACAAAGGATGAATCCTTGAGGGTGCAGAAATAGCCCACACAACAGCGAAACAAACGCTGCCAACCCCATGATCCCTAACGGATGATAAAAGACTCGGCGTACTTTCGCGCTGAATTCTGGGGCAAAATCGTAAGACGTCAGGCGTTGAATCCGATCTGCCAATCTTTTGGATCGAGTTGTAGTCAACATTTCCAGATTCTCGCCGAAGGGGCTTCTCTCAGTTATACATACATGTTAAAGAGTTATACGAAATCTTACCACGGAAGGTTCAAACAAGAACTAAAAAGTATTATTTTTTCTGACCATTGTCTTAAGTGACTATCTGAGACAATGTTAAATATCTAGAAATGGAAACATGAGCAAGTCGCAGGAAGAGATTCACAATACCTTAGGAGTGGAACAGACCAAGACAAATTGAATGTGGGCGATCAGTCAGCAAGCCAAAAGCGAACAATGCAGTACAGGGCATTAAAGGCATCCTTCAGGCCGATCTTTTTCCCTTCTTCGTAAGTGCGCCCCGAGTAGCTGATCGGCACTTCATAGACCCGCCAAGCGGGGTTCTTTTTTTTGGCGATTTTGGCGGTGACTTCCGGCTCGAAACCAAAGCGATTCGACTTGAGTTTAATGCTTTGGATCACCTCGCGACGGAACACTTTGTAGCACGTTTCCATATCAGTGAGGTTCAGGTTGGTAAAGAAGTTAGAAAGCGTGGTGAGAATTTTGTTGGCTACAGAATGCCAATAGTACAGCACACGATGATTTTCACCAATAAAACGCGAGCCGTAAACCACATCGGCTTTTCCCTCGATAATTGGTTGAATCAAGCGAGGATACTCAGCCGGATCGTATTCCAAATCGGCATCTTGAACGATCACAACCGTACCGGTCGCCGCAGCAAAGCCCGTTCGCAGGGCGGCCCCTTTGCCTTGATTCTTTTCGTGAAGAAGTACTTTGACATCGGGAAGTTTGGCAATTTCTTGCGTCAGAATTTCGCGTGTTCCATCCTTGCTACAATCATCGATCAGAATGACTTCCTTAGGAATGGGAACCTCACGAACTCGCCGAACAATTTCCCGAACCCATCGTTCTTCGTTATAGACTGGGATCACGACCGAAAGAACAAAGTCATCCGGTATCGGGTAAATCCCGAGTTGTCGGCAAGCACCTATTCCCAATAATTCTTGAGCAAAAGCGACACGCTGTTTGGGGTCCAAGGCAATCTCCTGAAGGAGATTTCGGGCGGTGGGACTTAGACCGATACTAGATTCATTCGACATTCGTTCCTCGAACACTCAAACATTCTCTGGCAAGATATAAATTATGAGTTCTATCGGCTTGTTCTACTTAACCTTTAAGGATTTATGTAACGCACTCCCTACAAACAGTTTGGCTTCATCCGAAATCCCGATTTTGACGTCACCGCTTGCGCATCCAATCTCCCGATTTTGACCTCTCTGCCTGAATAAATGACGAGAATTCGTCCTAACGTCCCCCGTCCCGTCTATAAATGGGTTATTTCTAAAGAGTGAGAGAGAGAGCGAGGCATTATGAACTCGGTGGCAGTGATTGTCGGAGCAGGGGGAGGAATCGGCTCCCGTTTAGCACAGCGATTATCGGCTCAGGGGTGGAGATTAGCACTCGCGGGCCGACGCAGCGAATTACTGGAACGGGTCGCAACAGATATACCGAATTCCTTGGTCCTCCCAACGGATGCCATTCAACCGGATCAGGTCGAAAAGTTGTTCGTCCACACGAAAGAGCATTTTGGAGCCATTCATGCTGTGATTAATTGCGCCGGTTCGATCATTTTGAAACCGGCCCACTTAACAACGGACGCGGAACTCAAGGCCGTTTTCGACACCAATTTTGTCACGGCTTTTAATTGTTTGCGGATGATCGTCCGACATGGGGAACCACAATCATCGGCCGTGTTCGTTTCTTCTTGTGCTGCCCAGATCGGTTTATCGAATCACGAGGCCATTGCCTCGGCCAAGGCAGCGATCGAAGGACTTGTTCGTTCTGCGGCCGCCACCTATTCCAATCGGGGGTTGCGTGTCAACGCCGTGGCTCCGGGCTTGGTGCAAACCCCCTTGAGTGAGAAGATTACCAGTTCCCCAAAAGCCAAAGCCTATTCCATCTCCTTACATCCGCTCGGGAGACTAGGGGAACCGGATGATGTGGCGGCAGCGATCGAGTTTTTAGTCTCTCCTGCGGCAGGATGGATCACCGGTCAGATTTGGGGTATCGACGGGGGTTTAGCCACCATCAAGAATCGAGTGGAATCGTGAGCGATTGGCGACAATCGAACTCGTATCTATTGGGTGGTTTCGCACGGACAGACCAATTTCGCATCCACAGAGATGCCCGAGCAAGTTTCAGTCCCTTTTTGGTTTCTGCCTGTACCTTTTTGGTTGGTGAGCGATTTTAGCCGATCCAATTCGCATCGACGGGTGCAAACGAAACGAGTTCGTTAGGCTTAAACCAAAGAGCAATTTCAAGGGCCGCATTCTCGGGGCTATCGGAACCGTGAATGAGATTATTTTGCACACTCAGGGCAAAGTCCCCGCGAATTGTTCCGGGAGGTGCCTTGGCCCCGTCGGTTGTGCCCATGAGGTTTCGGCACACAGCCACGGCTTCACGCCCTTCGAGCACCAAAGCGACCGTGGCGCCGCTGGTCAGAAAGCTAATCAGCGATTCATAAAACGGCTTCCCTTTGTGAACTGCATAGTGTTGTTCGGCTAATTCGCGGCTGGCGTTGACGATTTTGAGTGCAGCGATTCGCAAGCCTTTTTGTTCAAATCGTTGTAGGATTGTCCCTACTAAACGACGTTGAACGGCATCGGGTTTTAATAAAATCAGTGTTTGTTGCATTATTTTTTCTCTTAATCAGGCCCCCATTTTCATAGTGGGACTTTCCGAAAATTTGTCTAGAGGAAGCAGGCGAATTGTCCAAATCGATCGAACGAATTTCTTTCCCCAAATTCATCTATCCCTTACCCATTCTGGGAGCCAATTTTCTTCTCATTTTCCTGAACGGATTTGTTGCAGCAAATTCATTTGTTCCCAGTCTCGATCCAGTTCCCGTTCTTGAGCCGGTGTGAGCGAAGGGAGCGGCAAACGAGTTGTCCCCACCTCGACCCCGAGACGTTTCATCAAATACTTCGAGCTGGCCATGTATCCATACCGATTCAGGCTACGCACCAACTGGACCGATTGAAGTTGATGCAATCGAGCTTGGTCAGAGTCACCACTTTCCCAAGCAGAAATCAGACGATGATACAGGCCCGCCGCGAAGTTATAGGTACTTCCCACGGCACCTTGGGCCCCCATGCTCAAAGCCGACAGCAGCATCTCATCGGTACCCCAAAGGATATTGAATCGTCCCTGTTGATAGGCACGGCAGAGCTGAAATATCGTCATATCGATATTCGTGAATTTGATCCCTGCCAAGGTAGGAATCGCTTCCGAAGCACGGGCCAAATACTCGTGCGTGGGTAGATTCACACCCGTCAGAGAAGGAATGTCATAAAAGTAGAAAGGGGTATTCGGTGCTGCTTGAGCCACTTGGCGAGTGCATTCTACTAAGGTTGCCACATCGGGCGGCTTAAAGTAGCTGGGCGAAAAGGCCGACACAGCCACGGCTTGTTTCTGTTCCGCGTCGCTTGCTAGTCGCATGGCATCCTTCAGGCAATTGGAACCCACATGAACCACAACTTGCATGGTGGTTCCCCGAACGACTGCGGTCCACCGTTCCGTCAAACGCAATCGCTCTTCCACAGTTAAGGAGTGACATTCCCCCGTTGTGCCTGAAATAAAAACAGTGTGAATCCCTTGAGAATGAAGGAATTCGGCCTGTTTTTCCACGGCGGCGAGGTTCAGTTCCCCTTCGGCATCAAAGGGGGTATGCGTTGCCGCGATTAATCCCATCAATTTCGACATCGATCATTCATCCTTTATTGCTGAATCGTCTCTTTCACCCTTATCGCTCAATTGTCTCTTTCACCTTGATTGCTCGATCGTCTCACTCACCTTGATTGGTAATCTATCTGGGGCGGATCAGCAGGACGGGAATAATCGAACCTAAGGCGATGAACGCAAAAATCCCAAATATCACATTCAACGGGATGTTTTGATCGCGAAGGATTCCGAATCCCCAATCGGCAAACCCTCCACAACTAATGCTCACAAAATTCATGATGCCGTAACCGGTCGCGAGCAACTTGGGCGGCACGATTTGTGAGAGAATGGGCATATTATTCCCATCGAAGAATCCCCAACCGATTCCAAAAACAACTAGAAATACGACCGCAACCCACAAGTAGGGGGCATTCCCCACACCGAAGATGGCAGGCGCGATCAGACTCACACCGATGGCACTAATGAAAATGCGTCCCCGAGGTTGGGTGCGGGACCAATGATCTGCCAAGGCACCACCCATTAAAACCCCTACGATGGCAGCGAGCTGCCAAGAGACGGTCGCAGCGATACCGGCCCGTGTTTGAGATAATTCAAATTCCTGTTTGAGAATGGCAGGCATCCAATCACGCACGACCCAAGCGGCCATGGCAGGGAGGGTGAAGTACAAAACGAGTAGGAGGAACGAAAGGTTACGGAACAGGTAAGCAAAATGGCTCCAAGAAAAGACGTTCTCTTTTCTCTCGATTTCCTCCGCATGATCTGCAGAGGGGTTGGGAGCATCTTTAAGAAAAGTCGCCAAAGGAAGCGCGTAAACCATACCAAGAATTCCGCAGACCCAAAAGGCCACACGCCAACCTAGCATGGGAGCATCGGCAACGAGTCCACCAAATCCGCCTAAAATCACTCCGCAGTAGATGGCCATTTGATGCAACCCCACGGCCTGAGATCGGGTATATCGGGAGTGATATTCGGAAATCAACGCCAAGGCAGCAGGGATATAAAAGGCTTCGCTAAACCCCATCAGTGAACGTGCCCAAAGCAATTCGGAATAGGTAGTCACGCGGCCGGTCCACCAAGTCACCAAAGACCAGCCAAACAAACTCGCAACGATGGTAAGTCGGCGGCTAAAGCGGTCGGCCAAAAAGCCGCCGAGGGGGCTTAACACGGCATAGACCCATTTGAATTGCCCCAACATGCGTCCCCAATTCGCTTCGGTTTCGATCGTGGGAATATCGGCCATCACGGAGAATTTCATCGAGGCCAGCATTTGCCGATCGAGGTAATTCAATAAGGCGACCGGCAGTAGCAAGACTACAGCAAGCCAAGCGGTTCGGGAATCGAAGTTTCGAGACATCGGAGGTAGGGAATGAATATATGAAATTCCAGCGTTGGATCGTTAGACTTGAATGACACCGGTTTGAAAAGGTTTACCCGAGTCGTATCGGGTAGCTACCTCTAGGGCCTTGAGGAGTGCTTGGCGACTTTCGGGGGGGGGGACAATCGCATCGATCCACAATCGAGCCGCGGCATACCGAATGTCCGTGGTTTGCTCGTAAGCGGCCTTGACCTTATCTCGCAAGGCAGCCAGCTCGCCCGCTTCGGGTTCTTTCCCTGCCCGTTTCAGTGCCGTCACCTGAACATCCAGTAACGTCGAGGCAGCTTGATCTCCCCCCATCACGGCATATTTGGCGTTGGGCCAAGCGAAAATAAATCGTGGGTCAAAGGCTTTCCCGCACAGGGCATAATTTCCCGCACCGAATGAACCTCCTGTGATCAAGGTGATTTTGGGCACCACACTGTTAGAAATCACGTTGACGAGCTTGGCGCCGGAACGAATAATCCCCGATTGTTCGGCATCTTTTCCGACCATGAAACCATTCACATTCTGGAGAAACAAAAGGGGAATTCTTGCTTGGTTACAGTCCATCACAAATCGAGCGGCCTTATCGGCACTATCGGTGTAAATAACCCCCCCATACTGAATCGGCCCCACGGCGGGTTTCGTTTGCTTCCGCTGATTGGCGATCACTCCGATCGAATGCCCACCGAGGCGCCCCGTTCCACAAACCAATGTTTGACCATATTCGGCCTTATATTCATCAAAAGGGGCATCATCTAATAATGCTTTGATCAAATCTCGGGCATCGTAGGGACCACCGTTGGTGAACGGGGTCCAATCCACACCGGTCACACCAGCGGTGTGCCAATCGACCTTTTGGGGATCGTTCGGAAGATGCTCAATCAGCCGAGCCAAACGGGTCAAACAAGCAGGATCATCAGGCTCGCGGTAGTCGATCGTTCCACTAATGGAAGCATGCATGGCCGCCCCTCCGAGTTCCTCATGGGAGACGGTTTGACCAATAGCTGCTTTTACCAAAGCAGGTCCCGCAAGATAAAGGCCACTCCCTTCGGTCATGAGCAATTTATCGCACAACACGGGTAAATATCCCCCGCCTGCCACGCAATTGCCCATGATCGCAGCATATTGAGGAATCCCCTTGGCCGAGATAACGGCATTGTTGCGAAAGATGCGACCAAAATCATCTTCGTCCGGAAAAATTTCATCTTGTAAGGGAAGAAACACACCGGCGGAATCCACCAAATAAATCAAGGGTAAACGAGATTCCTCGGCAATCCGCTGGGCACGAAGCACCTTCTTACAGGTCATCGGAAAAAAGGCACCGGCTTTCACCGTGGCATCGTTCGCTATGACCATACATAAACGATTACTGATCCGTGCGATACCAGTAATCACCCCTGCCGACGGGGCCCCCCCCCACTCAGTATACATCTCCCAGCCGGCCCAAAGCCCCAGTTCAAAGAAATCGGAACTCAAAAGGGCGATCCGTTCCCGTGCTGTTAGGCGATTCTTTTCGTGTTGCCTTTGGATCGCTTTGGGACCACCCCCAAGCCGAATTTCTGCTTCTATTCCTGAAAAATCCATGATCTTACCCCAAGGAAGAGGATTTTACCATTATGTTAAATGCCTTTGGTATCTCAAAGGGTTTTAATAGATAAGATGGGCATTCGCTGTTGTCATTCCCCCTAATCCTAAGGAGAAACGACACTAAGCAGCCAGAGAAAGAAAAATTTCGGAAAAAGGTTCGTCTTGATCTAACACCACAAAGCCATGACGAATGAGTTCTAAAAGAGCAAGGAAATAGCCAATCAAGCGGGCACGAGTATAAGGGGGTTGAAAAATGTCTCGGAATGAGGATCGGCCCGATACCGTAAGATGCTGTTTGATTTTCTCTTCGTAAACTTGTTGAGGGGTATCATCGGCGATAATATGTGTGGGTTCATTGGTTTGGGTCTCGCGAACGAGTCGGGCAAACGCACTGAGCAGGTCCCACATTTCGACCTTGCGGAATCGCGGTGAGCTTCCTCCTTCACCTTCCTCCTCCGAGGGTTGCCGTGCGTTGTGAAAATGTCGTTCCGATGCCAATTGTTCGAGTTGAGCGGCCCGATCCTTGGCTCGACGATATTCCACCAGTTGGCGCACCAACTCCCGACGGGGATCGACCTGTTCCTCTTCGGTTTCCTCTGTATTATGCGGCAACAACATCCGGCTTTTGATTTCGGTCAATGTGGCGGCCATCACTAAAAAATCACCGGCGGTTTCTAGATCGATAATCTTCAGAGCATCGAGATATTCTTTGAACTGATCAGCAATTTTCGCCACCGGAATATCGAGAATATCGACCTCCTGTCGCTTCACGAGATGAAGCAACAGGTCCATTGGACCATGAAAAACGTCGATCGCAACCTGATAATCCACCTTGGCATTTTGCCGAGGAATGCCGAGAATCGCAAGTTCACTTCCTCACTTCAAGGAAATTTTTTGACTTTTATGGTTAGGTCCTTGCTACTTAAGGCTTAGGGTCATAAAACCGGAAATAATCCCGTCTTGGGATATGACGTTCTGATAACCTTGTGACCCTCATTCAGGGAGATTTTCCGTGTTTCTAGCTGATTTCCTCGATTGGACCGCCAACAACTGGTATTTCTGGATTCCCGGTATGCTTATTATCTTGGGGATTCTGGCGCTTGTCTTTAAGATGGTTCGCAAGAAAGAAGACGAGTAATTCACTTTATAACAAGGATACTCTCAATTACAATACTTTCTCCAAAATAGGCTTGGATTCCCAAGCCTATTTTTATTGAGGATCCACGAGCGTGGAACGGATACTTCAGGGCTTTGGCCTTACCGCCCTTCGATTGAGCAGAGTTTTTCCCCGATGAACGGATACTTCGGGGCTTTCGCCTCACATCGAGAATCAGGGCGATTGCCAACGAACTCATTTCCTCGTGAATCCCGATACTTAATGTTGCCTCGATCCCGACACAAAATCCAGCACCTTTCGCCAAAATGTTCACCCGTTCCCTGCCCGAAAAAATTTCACCTAATTCCCACCCAAAATTCCCCTCAACCGAGATTGTGTTGGTCGGCGCTTCGATTATCTTGTTGAGAGAAACTTGTTGGAGTCATTAAAATGGTTACAAACACCACGCATCATACTAATTATCCTACCCAAATCACCTGCCAAGTTTGTGGAAACCCTACCTATCAAACTCGTGGAGAAAGTCGTTGTACCTATTGTGGTTTTTCCTTGTGTTTGGGTTGCGAAATGTCGGAACCGGAAACTTCGGAAGAATCTCCCACCGAAACGGAATGATTCTCTTGATTTCCTATTTTCGTTTGCCCCTTTTTTCATGCGATACCTGAAAATTTTATCTATTTCTCCTCACTTGCCCTGTCGCAAAAATCCCTATTGACCTATCAACACTTCCTCGTTTACCATGTTCGGGATAATGAGTTGAAGTGGCTGATTCCCCAGTTTGGTGAGACGAACCAACCTGCAGCGATTTCAACACGAACAACCTGATTTTTCCCAAGGAGGGGTCGAATGAAGCGCATTCTGTTCACAGCAACTCTGATCCTATTTGCTGGCCTGCCGGCCAAGGCAGGGATCATACCGATTAATGTCGATGTGACCCGTGAAGGAAATTATTATCGTTGGACCTACGATATTCTCGTTCAGTCGGATACGGTCGTAAAAACGGGTGATTTCTTCACGATTTATGATTTTAGTGGCTTTGTGGCTGGGAGCGGAGTTGCTCCCGAAGGGTTTGCATTTTCATCGGCGATGATTGGGGATACCCCGAGACGAACCCTTCCGAGCGATAGTGCGACGATCCCGAATTTAACCTTCACCTACACCGGTTGCGATCCTATCACGGGGCCACAAGAATTCCATGGATTCTCGGCTTTGTCCCGATATGGTCACAGCACCTCGGAAGCGTTCACGGCTCAAACTCACCGCCAAAGGGATGGCGTAATGGATAGCAACATCACCGATACCACGACTCCGGTTCCTTGCGTGGTTCCCGAACCTTCGACGGGCTTACTCCTCCTCGCGGGTATCCCGTTGATGGCCCTTGGGTATGGCTATAGACGATTCCGCCGCCTGAATACAGACGTTGAAAACTTTTCGAACAATTGACATTTTGTCGAGAACATGTCTTTCGATTGATAGCTCGTCGAGAGCATAATCAACGGACATTGGTCGATCGAACTGTATGTTTACCAATCGAACCATAGAAATGATTCCGAAGCCTGAGCCTGAGCTCTCAGGTCATTGAGTCGAGTGATCCCTTTTCTGCAAGAAATTTCTAAAAAAATTTCAGGGTCACTTGTTTCTCATCAGAAAAACTTGTCATACTCATAAAGGAGAGGCTTTGGAGAGTGTGCCATGTTGTTTCTTTGGGTTATCACAGCGGTTCTCATTCTGATCGCGTTGATTACCGGCTCGAATGCGTTGTTATTACTTCGGCATATTCGTTTTGGTCCCGCGTTGGCCTCAACCGAAAGAGCTTATCTCCGAAATAAAGGGTATCGGCGTCTTTTGAACGCAGGTTTTATGTTGCTGTTGGCAGGGATGTTCGCGGGGGGAAGCCTTTTTGGTTTGCATAGTGAATTCGAGCGAATCATGCCCCGCGACCGAATCATTCCGATTGAGGATCGTCCCGAAGCCGACAAAGTATTCCTCAAATGGTGGGCCATCTATTGGATTTCCGTATTGGCCACAGTGGCCGTGATTGCCTTTATTGCCCTTTTGGACCTTTTAGCGACGAATCATTATGCGAATGCAGAAATTCGCCGACTTCGCGAGGAGAATCGGGCGATTTTAGAACGAGACTTGGCCCTTCATAAGGTCTCGCAAAATCAACAACGAACCGGTTTCGGCGGACGATTGGGTTCACAGTAATCTGGGAAGATGACCTTCACCGATGTCTCATTTTGAATGGTGGTATCTCACTTCGCATCAAGGTATTTCAACTTGCATCGAACCTCGATCTGATCTTTCCCACTTGAAAAATCCCTTCCTAAGGTCTGGAAAAATCCCTTCTTAGGGTCAGTCTGTTTTTGTGGATCGCGTAGGTTAGATAGGCATGTTCGCTGAATCAAAGGTGTTCGTTGTGTTATGTCAGTAGCGTTTGAATGACTGCAACAGCAAGGGCATCGGCCAAGAGGACGAGTAAGCACGCCCAAACAACTCCGGATGTAGTCGCTTTCCCTAATCCTTCGGTTCCGCCGCTGGCTCGTAAGCCGTGAAAGCAACCCGCGATCCCTACACAATAACCAAACACAAAGGTCTTCAACCAAGCTGCGATGACCTGATTGAACATGTGGGCAGAACGGAGTTCTTTGATCGATGCCTCAAAATACTTCAGCCGTGTGGTTGAAGAAACGAGATTCTCGGCTACATAACCACTCGAAATCGCGATCAGGGCGATGAAAATATGAATGATGGGTAAGGCCAAAATACAGGCCCAAACCCTTGGCCCGACGAGAATTTTTTCTGGGGAAAGCCCCATCAGAATGAGAGCATCGATTTGTTCACCTTGACGCATGGCCCCCAGTTCGGCCGCTAAGCTCGCACCGGTCCGCGCTGCGATAATTAAACCGGCACATAGCGGGGCCAATTCTAAAAGCACCGAGATCGTTAGAACTGTCGGTAGGAGACTGTCACTTCCTGTTCGCCGGAGAATGGCTGAGGTTTGCATCCAAATCACGGCCCCGAGACAAATCCCTGCAATCAGACCGAGAGGGATCGCCCCGAGCAACACACCGTAAAGAATACGAACAATCTCTAGGGGTTTTCTCAAGGTGGGAATCAGTACCCAAGTGGCCCGCACCACAAAATAAACAAACTCACCCAACAGGGGAATGATCGACAGGCTTTTCATGGCGGTATTTTAGCGACTTCTTAGAAACATTCCTCGGAAGGAAAGAAAGAACCTGTTGCCTGACTCTAATTATGGGTGCTCAATGAATGAACTGATTATCTCCCACAGTTATGGTAACCTAGTCATTTTTGCCATTCTCTCTGCATTTTCTTCGTTCGTTATTTTCGTGGGATCGAAGTTATTGGAGGGTACCAATTTTGAAGGAATCACCTGAAATGGTTCAATTGGGGTTGTGCTCAGGTCTGAGTTCTGTTAGTGGGAGCATAAGGGATTATCCTATGCCATGAAAAGTTCATTCCTTCTATAGAGGGAGTGAAAAATTCTCTATTTTCTGACCGATAATGTGACCTCATTCTTTCACATCCGGTCTAAGTTTTTGGCATGGACTGACCCTACTAGGGCTAAGTTCTCATGGCAGACGGTCGAAGCGAAGAAACGGTAACCGCAGGTCGAGGAAGAGCCGAACTCTTCCTTTCGGTGGGGTTGTTAGGCTTATTGGTGGTGTTCTTAGCACCCTTGCCCACATGGATGCTGGATGGACTGTTAGCCTTCAACTTGGCCTCGTCGATCTTGGTGATGTTAGTCGTGTTGGGAGTGCGGAAGCCCCTTGATTTTTCCGTATTTCCTTCGCTTTTGCTGTTAATGACGTTGATCCGGTTGGCATTAAACGTCGCCACAACGCGGTTGATTCTTCTCCAAGGGAATGCCGGCGAAATTGTCAACGCCTTTGGTAATTTTGTGGTGGGGGGGAACCTCGTTGTTGGTCTGGTGATCTTTCTCATCCTGATTGTCATTCAATTTGTGGTGATCACAAGGGGGGCCTCGCGGGTGTCCGAAGTTTCCGCTCGATTCACTTTGGACTCGATTCCTGGAAAGCAAATGGCGATTGATGCCGAATTTAATGCGGGCATCATCGATGAGAAAGAGGCCCGCCGCCGTCGTGATGAAGTGATGCGAGCGAGCGAATTTTATGGCACGATGGATGGGGCCTCGCGCTTCGTTCGTGGCGATGCCATCGCAGGCTTAATCATCACCGCCATCAACCTGTTTGGTGGCATCATCATCGGGGTGATCAAAGGGTTACCGGTGGCCCAAGCCATCAAAACCTACTCGGTGCTGACAATTGGCGATGGTCTGATTACCCAAATCCCCGCCCTGATTATCTCAACGGCGTCGGGGATTTTGGTAACCAAAGCCACGAGTTCGACCAGTCTCGGTTCCGAGTTAGGGGATCAGTTTAGTTTGTCCGGTGGTCCAGTCCGTTTGGCCGCCCTGATTGTGTTAGGGTTGGCCTTCGTTCCGGGCTTACCCACTATCCCCTTCCTGTTCTTAGCTGCGGTACTCGGCCTTCTATCCATAAGGGTTAACCGAACCGTTAAGGAACGGGAATTGCTCGAAAAGGCCGCCAAAGCCAAGGCCGAAGAACCACCACCGCCGACACCGAAAACTCCGGTGGAGATGTACGCGGAAGAGTTTCTGCAAATGGATCGATTTTCGGTGGACCTGGGGACGCGATTGGTCTCGATGTTGGATACGAAAACCCGAGCGCTATTGCTCGAACAAATTGCCGCCATGCGAAAGAATGTGGCACGCCAGATGGGCTTATGGGTTCCCAGCGTTCGGCTTTCGGACAATATGGGTCTGGATACCGAAGAATATCGCATCCTGATTAACGGACGGGAAGCCGCAAGAGGTATCATCCGAGTCGGCTCATATCTGGCCGTTGATACCGGTTCGGTCATGATCGATATTCCGGGCGAACCGACGATTGAACCAGTGATTGGGCTAAATGCCAAATGGATTTCCGATGCCGATCGTCCTCGGGCCCAACTAGCGGGGTACACGGTGGTGGAACCACTCGAAATTTTGGTCACGCATCTCGCTGCAGTGGCCCGTCGGCATGCCGGCGAGTTAATGAGCCGCGACGACCTGAAAACGCTGGTGGAAAAGGTGAAACAAGAATCCCCTGCAGTGGTCGAGGAATTGATTCCGAACATGCTGACAATGGGGCAACTGCATCGGGTGGTGAGCTTGCTACTAGAAGAACGGGTGCCTGTGAACAACCTGACCCGCATTCTCGAAAGTTTAGCGGCCCACGCAGGTCTGATCAAAGACCCCATCGAGTTGGTCGAACGGGTCCGCCAAGACATTGGCCGTGCCGTGATCGATCGCTTCCGAGATGAAAAAGGGATCGTTCGCACCATTATGTTTGAACCACAATTGGAAATGACCTTCAGAGAAGTGCTGAAAGATCGAACCAACAAAATGGACCCCGAACGGCTCCAAAAATTACTCGATAAGGCCATGATCAAGGTCGGTACCGAATGGCGAAAAGCCGTTTTGCAAGGACGGGAATTGGCCCTGATTTCGGAATCGAGTATGCGAAGAACCTTCCGGATGCTCTTTGCCAAAAGTGTGCCGGATTTAAACGTGATTTCGTTCCAAGAGATACCTTCGGATGTTTTGATGAATGCGGACGTCGTCATCAAAGCACAAGATTTACAGTAGAAAACGTCCCCCCCTCGGAGTCTGCAACGTGAGTCAACCTTACAGAGATTACGAACAATCTCGCAAAGATAAACTCATCATGTCTCACTTACCCTTAGTGAAACATGTCATCGGCCGAATTATGGTCGAATTACCTCCAGGGATCGATCTGGAGAATCTCCAATCGGCGGGTATTCTCGGTCTGGTCGAGGCAGCCAATAAATTTGATGCCTCGAAAAATACCCAATTCAAAACCTTTGCCTATCTTCGAGTTCGCGGCGCTATTCTCGATGAACTCCGACGCAATTGCCCGTTACCTCAACATGTGCTCGAACGAGTCGCGAAAATTCGCAAAGCCTACCGCGATCTACCCGCGCCTGTCTCCATCGAAGCGCTGGCCGCGGCCACGGGGCTTACTGAAGATGAAGTTTCTGATACGCTTTCTTCCATGCGTTTAACGAAAATGATCTCGTGGGAACAAACCGCTCAACCGAACGGTCTGACCATGGTCGATCACGAAGAAGCACCCGAAGCCGAACTCGAACGCTGGGAACGGCATCAGGCTTTGTGTGATGCGATCGATTCGCTCGAACCGCGCGCCCGTTCCGTTGTGATTATGTATTATCGGGAGGATATGCGGCTGAAAGAAATTGCCAAAGTTCTCGGCCTGTCCGATTCTCGCATTTCCCGAATTCTCTCTTCTGCCTTATTTGAAATCGGTGAAAAAATTCGTGCCAAAGAACGCTCTAACGAAGGAACTTTGGCCTCGACAAGTTCGCAATTCTGACGTATCTCCCACCCCCGAGGGGGGAAAATCGGTTAGCATGTATCCGACCTGAGATGTTGTAAAATGGGGGTACAGCTTCACCTTTTTTCGGGGATGAATCTCTATGAATGATGGATTCACGAAATCGGCTATGGAACGCACGATCCTTTCGGGCGATGCCATTCGTCTGGCAGAAGAACCCGCCATTATTGGGCGCCCCGTGGCCTTGGCCAAACCGGCTCCGAAGCATGAGGTCAAACTCGAACTTATTCGCGAAGGAGACGTTGTTCGAGTCATCGAATTAACTTGCTCTTGTGGCGAAAAACATCGGATTCGCTGCGACTTTGATTGATCCTCACGCAGGCCAGAAAATCTTTTCCTCAACCTTGGGGAGCGCACTACGGGGAGAATTTCAAGGCGTAACCGTTGGTTGATGTTGACAAGAATTTCTTGTTGGTGTGGGGGGGGGGAAACAAACTCAAAAGGGCCTGCGGAAAATAATTCGTGATCGTCAGAGAAGTAAGCCACGAAATTGGCAACATGGAAATAAATTCAAAAGGACGTTTAGAAATAAACTCAAAAGGGTGTTTTGATATTTCTCAGGGAGGGGGAATATGTTGTCGCTAAGGATATTTTTAGCCAGCGCCAGTCTGGGCTTCAGCGTGTTGACGGGGTGTCAGACCCCTTTAACGGTTTCACAAGATACTCATTCCCACACGACTAGTTCCCCCAATATCTCCAAATACCCAGATGCGGAACCTCGTGTGGTTCGTGGGCAAATGTACCCAGCTACCAAATCTACCAATTCTGACAAGTTTGCTGGTCCAACTGCCGATACAAAACAACAGAAACTCCCACAAGGGTTAGCCAAGGCCGATTCAGAGCTGGTTTACGATGAGCAAGTGAAACCGGCTACGCTCTCGGATCGCATGGGTGCAAGCAAACCCACTGCGATTACCTCGGGTGGGGTTTCCCCTGGTGAGTGCAAGGTAATTCCCGCGGCTGGGCAGTTTGGCGTTCCGGCTCATGCGGGGATCACAGGCTCACGCACGGCAGGGAAATTTGAATGGGACCCTCATAGCCGGAGCATGCCCACCGCCACCGGATTGTACCTGAATCAAGGCCCCTACGATTCTCCTTTTGAGAGAGCCGTTGAACTAGGATTGAGAGTTCAATCTCTGGAAGGGGAAAACGCGGAATTAAGAAATAAGATTCGTCAACTTGAACAGTTGGTGGAAAATCGTGAGCGGCTGTTGCGAGAGGACGAAACCGAATTGCGTAATGCTGCCGAGGATGTGGTGCGTGCCCGTGCGGAACTCGAAGCGGTCCGCAAAGATTTTGCCAAACTCAAAGCTCGACTTCGCCAAGTCGAGAAAGAGGACCTCGAAACGCTTCGCAGTATCGTAACGGCATTAGAAAAATTGTTAGAACGTCTCCCTCAGTAGTGTGACCACACCTTCGGGGGGAGATTTTCCCCGAGGATTGTCATGCTTCGACGTTATTGTTTGCTCATCATGGTGCCGCTCGGATTGGTCGGTTGCGCTCATGATATTCCCAAACGGGTCTCTC
>JAOAAA010000046.1 GCA_026419115.1 Gemmataceae bacterium | reverse complement strand
ATTAATTCGAGTTCAGGAATCTTCTCCAGTAGTTTTCTCGGCGGATTGGCGACCTGTTGAGCATGACGCAGATGGCAGGCATCATGATAAGTTGCCCGAATTGGTAACGGGTGTGTTGGAGGGACTAATCCTAATGAATCGAGAAACACAGATATATCTTGCGTTTTTTTTACGAAGCGGATCGCAGCTTCAGCGTAGGGGGTTTCGTGCAGCAGATGTTCATAATCTTTGAGCATCGCTCCACAACCCGCCGCGTTGACGATCACGGCATCGAGATCGTTAGTTTCATTCATAAATTGAAATGCTTGCAAATTGATCTGAGCATAATCGCGAGCTTGTTTATCTTTGGCTGTGTGATAGTGCAAGGCACCACAGCATCCTTGTGTTTTTGGGATCACCACTTCGCAGCCATTTTTTTGTAAGACTTTTGCGGTGGCCCATTGTGTTTCCGGATAAAGAGCATCGGCCACACATCCTAAAAATAGACCGACCTTAGCGCGACGTTTCCCTTCTGGAGGTAAAATTTCAGCGAAAGAGCCATAGTGTTTTTGAAGATTGGGGAGCATTCCGTGCATTTGTCGAACCGATTTGGGCAGTAAGCGCAGTAAGCCGGTTTTTCGGGCAAGCCAATCGATACCGCTCCATTGGGCTAATCGGGCAGGTGCAAGGGCCAAGCGGGTTCGCGTTCGAGAGGGGAAAATGTTATAAAGCACCCATCGTTGCCAACGGGCCAAGGGCTGAACCGCACGCCCCGGTTCCAATTTTTCCACATATTCTCGGAACGGTTCTATCAATTTTCCATACTGCACCCCCGAGGGGCAGGCCGTTTCGCATGCTCGGCAATTCAAACACAGGTCTAAATGTTTTTTGACCTGCTCATCTAAGT
Source organism: Gemmataceae bacterium (assembly GCA_026419115.1). Taxonomy (GTDB): domain Bacteria; phylum Planctomycetota; class Planctomycetia; order Gemmatales; family Gemmataceae; genus SKW135. Next base: position 26,097 of record JAOAAA010000046.1, on the reverse strand, counting down.
TCAACTTCCCATCGATCACATTCCGCATGAGATAAATGCGTCCCCGAGGGCTATCGGCCTCGTTCCCTGTCTCGACATAGGTCGGGCAAGCACTCGTGCAGAGGCCACAATGGACACAATCAAGAATCAGCTCGTAATCGATCTTGGGTCCTCCGAGAGGAAGGACGGGTAAACTGAATTTTGTGGTTGCTTCGGTATTATGGGTTGCCGACATGAGTACACATTATGAGGGAGGAAATCTTCGGTCCTTTGGAATCATTATAGGAAAGTAAAAAGCTCAACGAAAATCATGAATTGTTGGAATCGAGAGGTTCAATTGGATAAAGAACTTTAGCCCTTGATGATTCCCTGATCGATCAAATAATTGATGATTTTGGCGACTCCTTCGGCCGTCGAGAGGGTGCCGGTATCAATGGTGATTTCTGGATTCAAAGGAGCTTCGTAGGGGTCATCGACACCGGTGAAGCCCATGCCTTTACCTGCGGCGACCGCTTCGCGAGCCTGTTTGTATAACCCCTTGGGGTCACGGCTTTCACATACTTCGATTGGTGTGTTGACGTAGATTTCGATGAAGGGAACGGGACCGGTTTTGCTGGCTTGGTGAATTTTCCGTGCGGCATCGCGATCTTTACGATAGGGGCTAATAAAGCTGGTTAAACACAACAATCCCGCATCGGCAAACAGGAGAGAAACCTCGCCAATGCGGCGGATATTTTCCTCGCGATCCTCGGCAGAAAATCCCAGACCAAAGCGTTTGGCCTGCGTTTCGGAATAGCCTCGGGTATCCATTAGAATCTTGGGACCGGCGTTCAAACCAAAGCGAATGTTATCACCATCTAAAACGTAGGCAGCATGACCTCGGGCAATGAGAACTTGCTCTAATGCGACCGCCAAAGTCGATTTCCCCGAGCCTGATAACCCCGTGAACCACAGGGTCGCTCCCGATTGCTTGAGCAGGTTCGCTCGTTCGGCACGGGTGACGGTGCCGGCATGCCAAGTAATTTGTTCCGCTTTGATTTGCGACATTCGATCCTCTTATTCAGGTTCAACAATCTTGTTTTCGGGCGATTTTTTTGTTCTACACATAAGGGGCATTTTGGAAACTTGCCTTGAACTAATCGATCGGTTTTGAGATTCTGCGAGATCGAAATCTCTTGCCTTTTACAATTGGTAGATACCCTGAGAGAAACTCGTTTTCATTTGAGACTCGATAGCGATGTTGGAGAGCAACATCAACCTCGATATTTAGGTCTTTCATAAGCCTTTTTCGAGTTTATGTTTTTCTTAATGGGTCTTTGTCCGGTTGCTTGGGTGGATTGTTGATTTTTGGATCGGGGCTTGGAGAGGTGGTTCCAAGAATTTGTGTGGGTGCATCTTTGGTAGAAGGTTCAATACCTGCCCCTGAGACAGAAAAGCGAATGCCGCTGCGGCCCCCTTTGGTGGTTTTCACTCGCACCGTCAGGGTCACCTTCTTATTCGGTTCGACATCAACGGGGAAAAATTCAATCTCGCCGGCGTTCCCTGCTCGAACCTTGGGGTCGGCCCCTTCAAAATTCAAGCCATCCAGAAAATCCCCTTTGACGATGACCCCTTTGGCCGTAGCGGTCCCCCGATTTTCGAGGGTGACGAAATAATCGATAGTCTCACCGATATTGGATTGTGCTGGTCCGCGAACATCCCAATCCAAGGCACAGGCCCCATCGAAAGTGACGCGGACTTCTTGTTTCGGTTCATTACCCCGATCGGCACGGGCAGAGAAGAGGACCGATCTTTCTCCCGGAGAATTGGTTGAGGTATTGAGAGAAAACTCCCGCGATTGCCCCGGTTCGAGCGCAGGAATGGTCCATTGCACCACCCCTTGATACAGGTTGCTTCCGACCGAGGCCTTGGTAGCTCGCATATCGGGAGGCATGGTCACTTTCACACACACGTTTCGCAATTCTGCCGAACCGGTGTTGGTGACTTTCACTCGATAGGGGGTTGCTTGTCGAACGATCCCTTTTCCTCCGGGAGGACCAACCGCTTGCAGGTCTAACGAAGCATGTTTAATCTCCGTTTCGGCGCTGGCCTTGGCATTGACCCCGTTATCGGCACGGGCCAATACTTCCGTACCGACTTTGCCATGATTTTTAGCGGATGCCTTGTATTCGATCACCGTCGTTTGCCCTGGCGCCAAAGAGGGAATCGTCCACGAGCGCCGTTTTCCGGTGGCATCGGTATTGCTCACCAGCACCCCGTCCCCGCGACGATTCTCTTCTTTCTCAAAGGCTAGCCCTGCCAACAGATCGCCATACACTTCGATATTTTTTATGCTGACTTTTCCATTATTTTTGACAGTCACCCGATAGTTAATCGGCTCGCCGGAAACCGCCTCTTCGGGTCCATCGACTCGCAAAGCTAAATTGGGTTGAGAAATAGTCGTAGTCACGGCCCGTGCAAATTCGTACTGAACTTTGGCAATCAACTTCACTTCCTCCACGCCCTCATCCGGGCGCAGGGTAATTTGGATCATGCGAGATTTTCCCGCTTCCAAAATGCCTAAATCCCAGCGAAGTTCTGCCCCTTCGGCCGTGGGAGGGGGATCGGTCCCCACTTTGGCCGTCTTCTTGGGCAAGCTGGCGCGAACATTTACCCCATGAGCTTTCGAGGTCGATAAGTTTCGCACATAAAGTTTGTAGACAATTTCCTGCCGACTGGGCGATAAAGCCGGACCATCGATAAACAAACTGACCGTCGGAGGCGAAAGTTCTCCGCTGGTCAAATTCGCAGAAGGGGAACCCACCGGAATATAAGGACTCGAAGAGCCGATCGGTAGGACCGGATTCGAGGTGAATTGAACCGGTTGAATGGCAGGAGATTCCGGACTCGAAACGAGAGGGGACTTAGGAACGTAAGGGTCCTCATTCTGCAAAGGTCGCGAGGCCTTGAGTTCAGGCAAAGGCTTGGGATTCAGTTGGTCCTCTCCCCCTGCATGTTTGATGGCAGGGTCTCGGAATCCCCCCCCCTTTGCCAGAGGAGGTTCTGGAGTTTCCGGTGGTATCCATTGCCCCCCGCGATTCTGGGCTACAGCTAGGGTCGTCAGCCCTCCGATCCACAACAAGGCCATTCCGAAGAGTCTTCTCATCCCTGATCTCCTCTCAATCGAACTTGCCCTATAGCCTTTTTCTCATTCGCCGAAAAGGCCAACTTTTCCCCTCTTGACCGAATTGCGTGAATTGTTTATCTGTTTGTACTCCCCAAATTGATTGGAAACAATTTTAATCGATTAGTAACGATCCTACTTCTTTACGTTTTGCCAATTGAAAAAAATCTTTGGTTCCCAACCTGATAGAACCGTGAAATTTTTTGGGAATTCTCTTGAGATTTGTTAAAGATTTGTTACCTATTAAGATAGGCAAAATTTTTTTCCTACCTACCGGAAGGGGGATCACCTCCTTCCATCAACCCCAAACCGAGGGGAACCTACCATGTTCACAATTGTTGGCGATTCTTACCGCCTTTGCGATGGTGTGTCGCGTCGGAGCTTTCTGAAAGCGGGTGCCTTTACCTTTGGTGCCATGCACTTTACCCAAGCCGATATTATCCGAGCCGAAGAACGATCGGGCCGCTCCCTTTCGGGTCATAAGGCCGTGATCAACATTTTCTTAGGTGGGGGACCTCCTCACCAAGATATGTGGGACATCAAAACCGAAGCCCCTGCGGACATCAAAGGGGAATTCAAACCGATTAATACGAAAGTTCCGGGAATTCAAATCGGCGAATGTTTCCCGAAAATCGCCGCGATGGCTGATAAATTCACCTTCATCCGATCGGTGGTGGGCGCTCGCGGCGGTCACGATGCCATCCAGTGTATGACTGGGAAAGATGAAAGTGCCTTCCGTGCGGTGGGAGGTTGGCCGAGCATGGGATCGTTGATTTCCAAAGTCTTGGGTCCGACCGACCCCAGCGTTCCTCCTTTCGTGGGATTGGCAGCCAAAACCCAGCATATGCCTTGGTCCGATTGCGGCAAACCTGGCTTCCTTGGTGTGGCCCACAGCGCTTTCCGTCCCGAAGGCCAAGGGATGAACGATATGAAATTGAGTCAGATCAACCGTGAGCAACTTTATGATCGAAAATCGCTGCTCACGAGCTTCGATTCGATGAAACGTGAACTCGACCACTCGGGGGCATGGGTCGGTGCCGATTCCGCCACTCGCAAAGCGCTCGACGTGTTGACCTCCAGCAAGCTCCTCGAAGCGTTGGACATTAGCAAAGAACCCGAAAAAGTCCGCGCCCGCTATGGCGACGGCAAACCCTATAAATATCAATATGACGGCTCGCCTACCTGTAACGATCACCTATTGATGGCTCGCCGATTGGTCGAAGCCGGTGTCCGCTGTGTCACCCTCAGCTACGGCCGATGGGATAGCCATGGGAAAAACTTCGATCTGGTTCGGGATCATGGCCCCAAGCTCGATCAGTGTGTCACGGCCTTAGTGGAAGACCTTGAGGCTCGGGGCATGCTGGATGATGTCGCTGTGGTTGTTTGGGGTGAATTCGGCCGGACACCTCGAATCAATAAAGATGCGGGCCGCGATCACTGGCCTCAAGTCAGTTGCGCTCTACTCGCAGGGGGCGGCATGAAAACCGGCCAAGTGATTGGAAGTACCGATCGTCTGGGGGAACGAGCCACCTCTCGCCCCGTCACCTTTGCCGATATTCATGCCACCTTGTGGCATTGCTTGGGGTTGGATCCGGAAACCTTCACCTTTAACGATCCGAGCAACCGGCCGCAACACCTCACCGAAGGAAAAGTGATTCGCGAATTGATCTAATCCATCACTCGAATCACCAAATTTTCGATGACCCAACGATAGGTCGTCGATGGGAACTCTCTCTCTCAGGGTGATCCTCTTTCAACTTCCTCTTTCAGATTGAGCCTTTTTAAGAGAAAAAGTCCAAAGGCCAATCATTTTTCGAGTCCAAGAGTAAATAAGATGTCGGCCATTTATGATGGTGACTGAAGAAGGAACGATTTACTCTTATCAGCGTTGAATCGTTCCTTCACTGGCAAAATTCACTCGTTTGAAGAAATATCGCCGAGCTGCCTAACGATTGACTGCGGAAAGGTCTGCCGTTTGAGAAGCATGCCACGCGGAAATATCACCAATCGGAAACCAGAAACTCGCCCGCTCGATATAAAAGGGAGCCTGTTGAGCCAACACACTGACAGCCTCGGTAATTTCATACTCATTTCGTGGCGAGAGAGTCAGCGGAATATCAAAGACTCGTTTGGGAAACAAATAGGCCCCGATATTCGCGAGTTGAGTCCCATCGAGCGGGGGCTTTTCGATCATCTTTTCCATTGTGCCATCAGGTCGGGGAAAAACAATCCCGAATTTCCGAGGTTCCTCCACCGGATGAGCGAGTAATCCGGCAGGACGTTGAGAAAGCCTGAGTAAATCGGCCCGACTATACAAATCGTCCCCGTTGAGGACCAAAACACGATCACTGGTAATATGATCTCTGCAACTCATGACTGCATCGCCTGTTCCGCGAGGAACCGCTTGATGCACGGTCACCCAATTTTTGATATGGGTTTGGTGCTGCAAATAATCTTGGATTTGCTCTGCAAGATAATTGACCACCACGACCAAACGATCGACGGGCGGTAGGGCGCCAATAATCCAATCTAAAATTGGGCGTCCCTGCACTGCCAACAGGGGCTTCGGAGTCGTTTCTGTATAAGGACGAAGTCGAGTCCCCAGACCGGCCGCCAAGATAATGACATCCAAGGTTTTCTCCTCTCCATGAGTTATCACCGTCAGAAACATTATAAAACAGGAAGCTCATCAAGTAAGGAACAAAGTGGAAATCTGTCGGGGCTAATTGAGATACCTTCTGATTAAGTTCATCAATGGTGAGGAACAAAGTAGAAATCTGTCGGGAACAACGGGACCTAGGCGGCCTTGATCGAGGGGGATTGTGAAACAAAAGGTTCCGCAAAATTCACATCGCCAATCAAACAGGGGTGTTTGTATTGTTCAGGGGAGCCCCCTCGTCGGGCCAGTTGTTCTAAATCCCATTGGTGCCAAAAACCCTGTGGCACAAGGACTGGCTGAATCGGGCCAAGGCGCCCGCTGGTCCGTTTCGCTTCATATTCGATATTGCTTTGGTGCAGTGCTTCATCCAAGGCTTGGACCAATTGACGCAAAAGCTGTGGATCGCGTGCATCTTGTTGTTCGATAAACAATCCGTAGTAGGGTGAACCATTATTCCAAACAGGTGCGAGAGAATAGGCCGTCAGAGGAAGAGGAATCTGGGTAGCAATCTGATCCATGGCTCGGGTAACTTGATGTTCGCTGAGTTTCTCTCCCGTGAGGGAAGCATAACGATTCCCCTTGCCGACGAATTCAATGAGGGGGGTGTTATGGAAAAAACCCGTGACGCGAATGAGATCACAAATGTGATACCGATATAAGCCCGCCCAAGTGGTGGGGAGAATATAGTAGTTGCGTCCCTGTTGCAATTCATGGGCACCCAGAACCGTGGGCTGAGGAGAATCGATCTCCCCTTCGGGAATAAACTCGAAATAATGGCTGGTAATATCGAGAACACCACTAGAGGTGTGATCTTCCACCGGAATGCTCATCCGTCCCTCGGAGGCAACTAAGCCCAGATCGCGAATCGGCGCATCGCCATAGTATTGGCTCAATTGCCGTAGATACGGCCCGACGCTCCCGCCGGTCCAACAGCCAATGAGAAGTTTTTCCGCAGGCCATGCTTCTTTGGGAAAGAGGTGCCCCGTTTGATTCACAAACGCTTCGAGTTGCTTGGCCCGCTCGCGTTGGGGTTTGAGCTTAGCACTCACAGCTTTGCGAATATCTGGAGGAATATCTAGATTTGCGTTCAGGGTTCCATCGGCAATATCGCGAATGAGGTTTTCCTTGAACTGGTCCATCTGACGAGCAAGGTTCACCAAGGTACTGGGATTCGCAGCCATGAGCATTCCCAAGGGTTTTCGTAGACCAATCCGCAGGGCAATATATACCCGTGCTTGGGAATTTTTCACTTTGCCCGTGCAGGGAGGAACCACATAAAATCGTCGCATGATTCGTTTTTGCACTTGAGCGGTGAATCCCGACAAATTGCCACAGGGAACCCCGCTGGGAGAGCGGTACTCGTCGGCATCGCCGACCATTTGCACAATCGGTTGAAAAAAGATGTGCTTGTGTTTCTTAATGGCCCTTAATCCCCATAGGTTCCAACTTCGTTTATAATCGTCGAGATATTGTTGCGTGATGGGGATATGTTTCCGGCTGGCGGTGGTTCCCGAAGTTAAAGCGAACATCAAAACTTTGTTATCCCCGAGAAGGGCATCGACCTCCCCTTGCATGACACGGCGGATATACGGGTCAAAGTATTCGTAGGGGGCAACCGGAACATGCCGACGATAATCCGCCACGTTGTGAATCTCGTGGAAATGATGATCTTGAGCAAAGGCAGTATTCCGATGTTTGGCTAATATCGCTTGCAGAAGTTCGGTTTGCGTCTTTTCCGGATGCTGGCAGGCCTGCTCGAAACGGGCAAAGCGGCGATAAAGGGGTCGCGCCAGAGCTTTTCGTAGGGTACGGATCAAGAATCGTTTTAGCATGGGGACACTCACTGGCCTTTCTGGGGAGCATCCTTGCTCGAAACCAATCCTTGTGTTAACTGTTGGCAAGGTGTTGATCCAAAAAGCGAATCACCCTTGCATGATATTCCTCACCGGCAACTGAAATCGCTTGATTATGGCGAGCTTTAGGAACGGCCCAGAACTCGACATATTTGGCACAATGTTTATGGAGTTCTTTTGCCATTGTGGGTTTAATGTAACTATCGGCTTCACCATGAATCTGTAACCAAGGTTTTTTCCAATCCTGCATCACTTCTTCTAGGTGAAAGAATCGGACTTTACGGCGTCTTTGGACTCTGCGGATTCCTTTCCTTGCAAAGAGCATGTAGAACCAAGCCGGCATCATCCCGTGAATCAGAATACTTTGGTTATAGATGCTAATCCAATGCTTCATGTAAGGAAGCATAACCGTTAAAATCCCAAAGGCCCCATCGGTCACAGCACACCTGATCCACTCATCACGTACGGCTACGGCTAAACCGGCATTGGCCCCTTTACTGACCCCGACGAAGGCGATTCCCTTACTGTCGGCATCGCTTCGCGATTTGAGATAGGCCACGGCCGCTTGGGCATCTTGCACTTCGTATCGGGTGATCCACTGCAGCGGCACATAGCCCTCGATCGTCGAGCTTTCCCCTTGGTTTCTCGGTTCGTAAGCAAAGACATCATACCCCGCGGCAATGAGAGGATCGCAATACGATTGGCAGGACCACCGATCCGAACCATATTCGATTCCAAATAGCACGACTCCTTTTCGGGGAACCGGAGTTTTAAAATAGCAACCACAAAGGGTCGAGCCATCGGGTCCGGAAAATCGCACATCTTCCGCGTGGGGGTTCACTTCGCCTCGGGGAATAATGAACAGGGGTTTTTCCTCAAAAATTCGTTCTAATTTGTGAACATAATCGTGTTTCGCAACATAATAGGCACAATACCCCATGAACCCCAAAACCACAAGAATCGGCAAAAGAAGTAACCCAATCCCCAACGCTGTTTCCATTTCCAGAACATCTCCCTGTTTAGGCTTTTCTCGCGTTTCGCTGTTTAGGCTTTTCTAGGGTTAGTTTACAGAAGTTGGTTCCCAATTCTGTTCTTGGTGACTAATAATACTAAATGTGATGTTTCATGAATTTCATTTGAGTCGATTATGGCAGGTGTGAATCCTTATATCAATAAACCAAAAACGGAACCGGCTAAAACTCCTTTTCAGATTACCTTTGTCATCGAAGAGACAGGGGAAGAAAAAGTCTTTGTCATCGATCCGAAACAAGCCTCTTTTGGGCGCATTGGTCTGGAAGGAAGTGTTCTCGATATTGCCGAGGGGGTCGGGATCGAAATTGATCATGCTTGCGGGGGGGTCTGCGCGTGTGCCACCTGTCACGTAAAGGTGACCGAAGGCGGGGCCTCGTGCAGCAAGGCCACGGAAGATGAAGAAGATCAACTCGATAGCGCCCGCGATGTGGATACCGACAGCCGTTTGAGCTGCCAATGCGTTCCCAATGGAACCCAAAATTTACGGGTCGTTATCCCCGCATGGAATAAAAATCTCGCCCGTGAGGGACACTAAAGTTTCATGCGTCCGAACATTTTGAAAATGGCGGGATATGTTCCGGGGGAACAACCTCGCGATGGGGAATATCTCAAACTCAACACCAATGAGAATCCTTATCCCCCGTCCCCTCGTGTTTTTGAAGCGATTCAAAAAAATCTCACGAGTGACCGACTGCGGAAGTACCCTGAACCTTTAGGGGATAGCTTTCGCGAAGCCGCGGCACCGATACTGGGGGTGGCACCGGAACAAATTTTAATCGGCAACGGCTCGGACGATATTTTGACGATCGTCACCCGAGCGATTGTCCCTGAAGGGGGCGTTTTAGCTTCACTCACCCCCAGCTACATTCTTTACAAAAGCCTTGCCGAAATTCAGGGCGCCCATTTTCTGACGGTACCGTTTACCGCAGATTGGAAAATTCCCTCGCCTTGGCCCCTGCAAGCACATTTGGTTTGTGTACCGAATCCAAATTCGCCTTCTGGTACCTTTTTCGATCCGACCGAGGTTCTGCGACTTGCCCAAGAATCGGGCGGCTATGTGGTACTCGATGAAGCCTATGCCGATTTTGCCCCAACGAATGGTCTGCATCTCGCTCAAGGAAAGATTATTGTTTCACGGACCTTGAGTAAATCCTACTCTCTCGCGGGGATTCGTTTTGGCTTTGCTGTGGCCGATCGCGAACTCGTTCCGCAATTCATCAAAGTCAAAGATTCCTACAACTGCGATGTTCTCAGTTTGGCCGCCGCCACCGCTGCGATTCGGGATCAGGCCTATCTTGCTGAAATCAAAGCCAAACTCATCCGCACTCGCGAACGGCTCTACAACGCTTTGTTAGAATTGGGGCTTTCGGCAATTCCCAGTCAGGCCAATTTTGTTTGGTGTCGATCCTCGGGATTACCCAACCAAGTGATTTACCAGAAACTCAAAGAACGGAAAATTCTGGTTCGCTACATGAATTATCCCGACTTCGGCGATGGTTTAAGAATCACGGTGGGGACCGACAGCGAGATCGATTCCCTTTTGAAGGCATTGAGAGAGATTCTGTCATAGAAAGTGTCGCACCAAGTTTGGGACGTTTCCGCCAATCAGCCCTGACTCAATTCATGCAATGTGCTGAGTTGTTAAAGAAAAATCACTGCTCGTTTTTTCTCACACAATCTGACGTTGCTTAGAAAAGCCTTTCAGGTTATTACCATCTCTAAATGATCTATGAGGACCTGCAATGAAATACCTTCCGATTCTGGCGTTCAGTCTCGTAGTTTTGACCCCGATTTTTGCAGACGATGCCAAAGACCTTCAAGCCAAATGGCAGGCCGTCAAAGCTCAAATCGGTAGGCAATCTCTACCGGCCGATACCGTGCGAAAAATGTCGGTCACATTGGATGGGACCAACTACGATGCCCAAACTCCCAACGGCCCCGACAAGGGAACTTATAGAATTGGTAGCGAATCGAAACTCAAAACCATCGACATGACCGGCGGGCCTGAAAGCCCTTTCAAAGATAAAACCATTCTGGGCGTTTATGAACTCTCTCGGGACACTCTGACAATTTGTTATTCTTTTACCGGAAAGCGACCTACCGAAATCAAATCGACCGAGGCTAACCTCTTTGTGGTCATTACCTATAAAAAAGTAAAGTGATACGGGTGGGATTTGGTGAATCGGTGACCCGTTATTGCATCCTTGGGTAGACCACCGTGAAAAAACTTCGTTGGCTTCTGATTATCCCATTATTCCTGTGGCTTCAATCGGCCTTTTACACAGTTGACCAAACTGAATTCGCTGCTGTCAATCGCTTGGGTGAGCCGATTGTCACCCACGATGGGGGAAGCGATGCAGGTTTGCATTTCAAAGCCCCTTGGCCGATCGATTCGGTCCGAAGGATCGACCGGCGGCTTCAAGTTTTTGATCTTCCCTCATTGGAATCGATGACACGCGATCGGGAAACCAATCAGGTCGATAAAACCATCACAGTCGATGCCTTCGTTTGTTGGCGAATACCCGATTCTGCCTCGGCAGACAAATTTCTTCGCAAGGTGGGGACAATCGAACAGGCGCAACGCTTGCTCAGTCCCCGTCTCACCGGTCGATTAGCCGCAGTGATTTCTTCTCTGCCGTTGGATGATCTCATCAAGGTCCGCCCTCCCCTCGAAGCCGAGAAACAAATGTTGGCCCTGAAAAAACAAATCCTCGAACCGAATCAAGCGAACGAATCTTCGGTCCCAGAGGCCCTGAAGGAAGAATATGGCATCGAACTGGTGGAAATGCGGATTCGACGAATCGGGTTTCCCGAAGCTGTGCGAGCCAGCATTGCCGAGCGCATCCGCAGCGAACGTCAAAGCAAAGTCGCTGCCTATCAGGCCGAAGCCACAATAGAATATCGTCGGATTGTCAACGAGGCCGAACGAAAAGCAGCAGAAACACTGACCCAAGCCAAGGCCGAAAAAACGAAAATCGAAGGTCAGGCCGACGCCGAAGCCGATGCCCTGAGAAATAAGGCTCACGCTCAGGACCCCGAATTTTACTCATTCCTCCAGAAGCTGGCTGCGTACAAAGCTATGCTCAGCGAGACCAGAGATACGCTGCTAATTTCGGGCAATCATGAATTGTTTGATCTACTTCTCAACCCCCCCAAACCCATGCGATAAGTTACATCAAGGAAAAATTCATTTTATTCAGATGAACGATTTTGAAACTACTCAAATCGACGTTCAGAGATGAAAGATGAATGAGGAAGTCAAACGTTTCGTCATCCACTCTCCCACGATTTTGTTACTCAAATCGATGCGCGGAAATGAAAGAGGAATGAGTCACCGACTAATCCTTTATTTCCCTAAAGGTTTTCTCCTCAACCCCTAGAAACTCCTCGCGGGGTAATTAAGATAGTCAACATTCCAATATCTTGTAACAAGGGCAATTGTGATGGTAATGTTTCGATTTCTACCTTATTTGTTTGCGATCTGTCTAATGGTGGAGAGTTTCTTACCAAACTATGTAAAAGCCCAAAGCCAAATTGGCATCATCTCGCCAGAAGAAGCTTACAAACTCATGCAATCGAAAGACCCCAAAAGTAGGCCGATCGTGCTTGATACCCGTGGGGGATACAAAGATTATTTTCGAGGTCATCTCCCGATGGCTCATCACCTGAACTTCGATACACTTCGTGGAACTGATCAGGGAGTTCCCGTGCAATATCTTCCCGATGAACTCACTCGAGCGTTGCTGGTGCGTGCAGGGATCGATAAAGATCGGACGCATATCCTCTATGCCACAGGGGATAAGCTCCCCAACGATGAAATTCTCAGCGCCACCATGGTCGCGTATGTGTTGGAAAAGTACGGAGTCAAAGATATTCGCATTCTCGATGGAGGATTACCCGCTTGGCAAAAAGCCAAATTACCCACTACCCAAGAATACTTTGGCAACCCCAAGGGGACTCTTCCCGAAAAGGGGAATCCCGAGATTGCTCTGTCACTAAAGGAAGTGGTGAATCGAAAGCCAGAAAGTGTATTGGTCGATGCTCGGCCTTTTAACGAATATGTAGGCGAGGACGACATTTGGTTACGCAAAGGACACATTCCCGGCGCCGTGAGTTTCCATTGGGCCAAACTGATGGACCGCGAAAATACCCATCAATTTTTACCATTCGATCAGGTTAAAAAAGAACTCGAAAAGGTAGGTCTCACCCCAGACAAGGAGATTTTGGTTTATTGTGGAACCTCACGGGAAGGGAGTTTGCTCCGTTTTTATTTGAAACATGTTGCCAAGTATCCCAATGTTCGACTCTACGAAGGTTCTTGGAAAGAATATGTTGCAAACAAAGAATATCCCGTGGAAAGCAAAGTTCCGAGAGGCAAATAACACAGCAAGAGATCAAGATCGCAAGGGTTTTCCCATACATCCTTTCGATATTATTATGAGTTCAATCCGACGTTCCTTAATCCCAACCACACAGTATGATGTTGGTAACACTGTTGGTGTTAGCGGTCCTGTTCGTGGCCTTTACAAACGGGGCTAATGCCAATTTCAAAGGAGTGGCTTCCTTATATGGGAGCGGCACCACAACCCTTCGTCAGGCGGCCCTTTGGGGCACGTTGATGACCTTCGCGGGATCGATTGCCTCGTTGTTTTTGGCTCAGGGGCTTCTTCAAGCGTTTAGTGGAAAAGGGATCGTTGCCAAGGAACTGACACAATCCGCCGAATTTGTGTGTGGTGTGGCCTTCGGGGCCGCTTTGACAAGTTTCCTTGCAACCCGATTAGGATTTCCCGTTTCCACCACCCATGCCCTCGTTGGCGCTATAACGGGTGCCGGTTTGGCTAGTGGGCAACCCGTAGAATGGAATGCTCTCGTTTCGGCCTTTGTGATACCGCTATTTTTTAGTCCGTTGGTTGCACTCGTTCTGGGAGCCTTCATTTATCAAATCCTACGCGCTGTTCGCTTGGCCCCCGAACAGCGAACTTTGTGGTTGGATAGTTTGCATTTTCTCAGCACCGGTGCAGCGAGTTTTGCACGGGGATTGAACGATACTCCCAAAATGGCTGCCATGTTGCTGTTGGTCACCCAACTTCATGTCGCAACCGACTTTGTTTTAATCGCTGTTCTCATCGCTCTCGGGGGGATATTCGACAGCCGCCGTGTCGCGGAAACTTTAGGAAAGAAAATCACTGACATGAACCCAAGCCAAGGATTTGCTGCCAGTTTGGTCACGGCCGGATTAGTCACCTCCGCCAGCCTACACAGTTGGCCGGTGAGTACCACTCATGTGAGTGTCGGTTCCCTTTTGGGAATCGGCATCGCGACCCATCAGGCTCGTTGGCGAATGGCGGTTGAAATTCTCATGGCTTGGGTCAGCACGGTTCCTTGTGGGGCTATGCTCGCCGCTTTGTTTTACTTGTTGATAACCCATTTGTGATCGACAGCTCCGACGTTTGGATTACACGATGATCTGTGATATTTGTGGTTCACGATTCCTCACCGTGACGATTCTTCCTCCTATTTTGGGAAGCCTTTCGATGACCTCAAATCTGGGCCAATCTTCTTAAGGGTCAGACTCACACTCCATATGAGATTGAAATTTTTACAGGCCTGACTCTTCATACAGGTCTCACTCGGATTAAGGGAAAGATAAATTCCATTTCAAACTCTTGAAGGCACTCAAACAAATAACCGATAAATTCATTATGAAACGCAGAATTCCCACCCGAATCGCCGTGACGAGCATCGCTATCCTGAGTGGGATAGGAGGATGTGCCAGCCCCTCCCTCGTGCCAGATACCGCTCCACCGCCGGTTTCAGTCAAGCCGATTGTGGTCCCGTCACGCACACCTGTCCCTGCAAATCATTCAAATCATTCGGGAGAAAAACAATCTTCACGGGAGACATCATCACAGGAAGCAGAAAAAAGTCTCTTCGCTGCAGGGTATCAAGACTCTAAGGGGAAGGGGGAAAAAATTAGTCCGGCTCAGGCTGAAATCCCCATGCCGAAAATCGATGTGCCGGCAACAAAGGGCCTCACCTTCGATCAATTAATCAACCAAGTGCTTTTGGCCGATCCAAAGCTGCGGGCAGGTATTGAAAGTATTCAACAAGCAGAAGGGGATTTAGTTACCTCTTCGTTGTTGCCCAACCCTGTATTCAATGCGAGTCGAACCTATTTACAATTAAACAAACCAATCAATGAAGAAAATCAAGGTGGCCCTGCACAATTAGATGTGGGTTTGGGTTTCCCGATCGATTGGTTCCTATTTGGGAAACGAGCCGCTGCCATGCAAGCCTCACGGGCAGGGGTTCGGGTGAGCGAATCCGAATATGCCAACCTGATTCGTCAAAGAATTCTCGAAGCCTCGACAGGCTATTATGATCTTCTTGAGGCCAAAGCACTGTACAACCTAGCAAAACAAGATGTAGAGAATTATCGGCAAGTCGAAGCCCTGACGAGAAAAGCAGTGGATGCGGGCAATCGATCATTGGTAGAACTCAACCGAATTCGCCTCGATCGTTTGAAATCCGAGCAAGTGTTACGAGATACCGAGGTGTCTTTAGTCCAAGCGAAAGCGAAATTACGCATCCTCTTGGGGGCCACCGAAAGTGATCCGAATTTTGATGTCATGGGATCGCTCGAGGAAATGAGAGTATCCCAACCGCTGGATTTAAATGCAGCCTTTGAGGTTGCGAGCCGTAATCGACCCGATATTGAAGCCCTGCGATTGAAGATTGAACGATCCCGACTGAATCTCAATGTCGAGCAAGCCAAGGCCTATCCCGATGTAATCCCCAAGATCGGCCTGAGTCAGCAGTATCAAAAAGCGATTGGTTTCCCTGACATCACCACTTGGGGGGTTGGCCTAGATTTGAGTTTGCCAATCTTCGATCGCAATCAGGGCAATCGCTTAAAGGCCAACTCACTACTGGTTCAAAGCAGTCAAGAATTACAAGCGGGATTAGCAAGCCTGCGTGGAGAACTAGAACAAGTCGATAAGGAACTCCGAACGGCCGCAGAAAACGCCAAGGCCGTTGCTGAGGAACAACTGAAAACGGCGATCCAAGTCCGCGATGTCATTGTGCAAGCCTATACCGCAGGGAATCGACCCCTGATTGATGTGCTTGATGCGCAGAGGAATTTTAATGAAACTTACCGGTTGTTCATCAACACTCGGGCCAATTATCATCGTGCTTTGATGAAATATCAGGCCACGTTGGGGCAACAAATTATCCCTCAGCCGTAAGTTCTCTGAAGCGGGAAAGATTTCCCTTACTTGGGAATGAGTGTCGCTCACATTTTTGTACGAAAGTTTCATGAGAAAACATTCTTCGATCTGTTCAAAAGGAAATTATTGAGAGGAATTTTCTCTTGCAGGAAATCTCACGCTGGGCTATATCCCCTGTCCGATAGGGGGTATGTATGCGCTCGTTCCGTTACAGTTTATTGTTGATTGTCGTGGTAAGTGGGGCGGGATGTCATCTCTTTGGACACAAACCAAAAGAGGTGAAATTAACGCACATTGATCAAGAATTTACAGTGGCACCAAAAGGCTATGAACAGCCTGCCGATTTACCACGCGAAGAGAATAACATTTTGCGAAAGACCGGTCCGCAAATCCCAGCCGGTTTACCCGGTCCGGGTCAACCCGGCGCGATCGGCCCTGCGAGCATGACACCAGGGCGACCTAATCGCTAGAATAGTAGCATCATCACGAAACGAAACTTTAGGATTGAACGAGAAGCACACATGGCTGAGGCTCCCCTAGACCTTGCAACCCGAAAGCAACAACTCCGCGAACAAGCCCATGCGGCTCGAAATGCTCAACAAAATAAGGACGAACTGAGCAAAATCATTTGCGATACCTTCATGGCCTTACCCGAATACGCCAAGGCGCAAACAGTCATGTTTTACATCGACGTTCGTTCCGAGGTCCGCACCCGCCATTCTCTACCTGCTGCTTTACAATCTGGGAAAACCATCATCGTTCCTTGGTGTAACGACGCTGGAGAATTAGAGCTATTTCGACTCAACAATATGGACGAACTGGCAGTGGGCATGTACAAGATTTTGGAACCGAAGCTAGAACTGCGTTCTCTTCCAGAAAAACAATGCCGTGCCGAGGAACTCGATTTGGTGATGGTGCCCGGTGTCGCCTTCGATCGACGCGGGGCCAGAATGGGGCACGGCAAGGGGTATTACGATAAGTTACTCCAACATGCACGCAAAGATACTCCGCTTGTTGCGTTAGCGTTTGAGTGCCAACTCTTCCCAGAAATCCCCGTCGGAAGTCACGACATCTTCATGGATAAAATTATTACCGAATCTCAAATTTACATCGGTCGTGGCAGAGAATAACCCCTCATTTGTGTAATTTCACAGGAAATCATCTCTACAGAGGGGTCCGAAGTTTGCTTCTGTTCTGAAAGCGTACTACCGTAAATTAATGCCCTTTATACGGTGGATTATGTTTGAAAGAACCCGTTCTTTATTCCGTTCTTTAACTGGCTCTGGCGGAACAACCGAGGTAGAAGATCGTCGTCGTCACCCCAGATATGATACCGACGTTTTGACCTCGTTCCGAACCGTTTCCGAGGGAATTCCCTACACAGCTCGGGTTCGGAATGTCTCCCGTTCGGGCGTAAATCTCCTTTCACCGGAAGAAATTCCCCAAGGCACCATGATCCGTCTCGATCTGCCTCAACGTCGGGGCGGGCCTCATATTACCGTTTTGGCCTGTGTGATGAATGTTCGAGATGACAGCAACGGCGGCTGGTCTTTAGGTTGCATGTTCTCTGGGGAATTGACCTCGGAAGAATTAGCTCTGTTTGGGGGCGAAAAGAAAAAATCACCCGTTGGGGACTTACGAACTTGGGTGCGTTCCCCTGTTCGTGCTAAAGGAACCTACCGAATTCTTCCGGGCGGGGATGATCAACCGGAACTAGAATGCGATATTGTCGACCTTTCGCCCGCAGGGGCCGGCTTACGGTTAACGGAGAAGGTCGAACCGGGCACTGCGATTAGCCTGTCGATCCCCAAACCCGATAGCCAACCGATCCGAATTCTCGCCTGTGTGGTTTATCTCTCGGAAATTGAAGATTCCCAAGATTGGGGAGCCGGTGTCAATTTCATTCGCGAACTTTCTAATCGAGAACTCATCGGCCTGATGTGATCAGAAAGAATTTTATTTCCAGCCTCTGTCTCTACCAATTCTTAAATAGAGGTAACTCAAAAGGGTATGATTAACCCATCATCTCGACGAATTCATGAAACAGATAGGTACTATCGTGAGGGCCAGCCGATGATTCGGGGTGATATTGCACACACATAATCGGCAGGGTTTTATGACGTAATCCTTCGACGGTATTATCATTCAAATTGATATGAGAAACTTCCACCTCGGGGGAAGGGAGTTCGGATCGACCGCAAAGCCGTGATTTTGCGTCGTGATTTCGACCTGTCCATTCCGCTGATTGAGAACCGGTGTATTGGCGCCACGATGGCCAAACTTGAGTTTGAATGTTTTGGCCCCCAAAGCTAACCCCAATAGTTGATGCCCTAAACAAATCCCAAAGATCGGTTTTTTTCCTAATAGTTGCTTGATGGTCTGAATGGCATAGCCAACGGCCGCGGGGTCACCCGGCCCATTTGAGAGAAAGATTCCATCGGGATTGTGAGCCAATACATCCTGAGCGGTTGCGATTCCAGGCAAAACGGTCACGCGGCAGCCCGCCTCCGTAAGGCAACGGGGGATATTCCATTTCATGCCGAAATCGAGAGCCACCACATGATGCGTTGGCTTCCGTCCCATGGGCATCATCGATTTGGCCAAGGGGGGTAAGCCATTTCTTTGCCACAGATACTCGCCCGTTGGGACTACCTCTTTGACAAGGTCTTGACCTTCCATTTTGGGAATCGACCGTGCCCGACGAATTAAAGAGGCATCATTCAGATCAATCGCAGAGATGATGCCCACCATCGCGCCGCGAGAACGCAAGCGACGGACTAAAGCTCGGGTATCGATCCCTTGAATACCGGTGATGCGATGCTTGATCAGATAGTCATTGAGTGAAAGTTGCGAGCGAAAATTGCTCGGAATTTCTGTCAATTCTCGGACGATGAAGCCCGCTACTTTCGGACCATTCGATTCCTCATCCTCGTCGGTAATCCCGTAGTTCCCAATCAAAGGATAAGTCATCGTGACGATTTGCCCTTTGTAAGAGGGATCAGTCAAAATCTCCTGATAGCCCGTCATGCTCGTATTGAAGACGACTTCGCCGGTCGTTTCTTGAGCCGCCCCAATGGCAGTTCCCGTAAAAATCGTCCCATCTTCGAGTACTAGCTTAGCAGGATGATTCATCGCGATTTTATATCTCCTCGGATCAATTTACACTTTGGCGAATTATAAGAATCGTCGTAAAGATTTCTAGGGAGTTCCCAGCCAGTCGATTTGAAATTGCGTGATTGCTTGAGAACAGACTCGTCTCGTCGTGACTTTCCTAAAGTTTAGACTAGATTTTGTAGTATGATGCCAACTCGGCAGATAAAATAACATAGTGGTGTACTATGCCGACCTTTTTAAGCGATCCGTCCACATCACTTTACCTCATTTTCGGTATCGGGGTTTTCATCGCAGCGATTCTCTTTTTCAAGAATCGTGACAAACAAAGTATCTTGCAACTGGTTGGAATCTCGGTTTTGTTCGTGGGTTTATTGCTGTTGGATATTGGCTTTGAAAGCCCTCGAGAAGCGAGTATCCGTGCGATGAAAGAAATGGCCGAATTAAGCAAGAATAAGGCGCCTGACCAGATTCTCAGCTATGTTTCCGAATCCTTCCAATACAAATCGATGGACAAAAATCGTCTGCGAGAAATGCTCAAACGCTCCGAACTCCAATCGATCGGTTATCAAGGGTTCGAGGTTTGGGGTTTTATGAGAAATCTCTATACCCCGATCGATGAAACCACGGTTGAAATCGGCTTCAATGCCCAATTACGCGGCATGCCACAAACGCAAAAAAGCGTCTTTGCGACCTTTAAGAAAGACCCCGATGCGAACTGGAGATTGTCTGGTTTTGCAATCTATCCCGTCGGTCAAGGGAAACAAGGCCAAGAAGAGAGTCTTCCCAATTGGTAAGATTCGGAAATAGACCCGATTAAATAAATCAAACTCTTTGAATAGTAATTTTGGACAGGGCCCCAGTTATTAGGATTCAGAAATAGACTCGAAGGTAAGGTTCTCAACCGCTAAAATATATCTAGCAGTATTTGTCAAAGGTCACAGAGTTGCGGTTGGGTTCAACCCCAAACATTTTTCACTAAAATATATATTGAGGTGTTTGTGAATCGCGGTGTTTGTGAAAGAATTAGGCACCCCTGCACGGAGTGCTACCTCTGGGTACTCAGTCTAAAAGATAACTGACGGCGTTTGGGAAAGGATCAGTACTATGAAGTGTCAACGTTGCAATAAAGTCGTCACGCTCCATATCACTGAGGTCGATGAAAATGGGGATTATGAGGCACTCGACTTGTGTGAAGATTGCGGTGCTGCTTACCTGAATCAACATCCGATAAAACCACAGGGCAATCTTCCGCTCACAAGTTTTACTTCGGGGGTCACCAGTTGCGACCAATGTGGTTTGAAATTTAACGACTTCCGAAACTCGGGTCGTTTAGGTTGTCCGAAAGATTATGAGGTCTTTCGAGAAGAACTATTACCGCTTCTGGAAGGGGTTCATGGGATGATCCGACATGCGGGAAAAACCCCGAAACGTCGACGTGGAGAACAAGCCAGCCAGCAATTAATTGCTCGTTTAAAACAAGAACTAAAAATGGCGATACAAAACGAGGCCTACGAGGAGGCGTCCCGAATCCGAGATCGGCTTCGCGAACTGGGTGAGAAGTAACACGGCTAAGCAAGGAATTTGGTGAAAACCATGAAATGTCAACTGTGTGACAATCCGGCAACCGTACACCTGACCGACATTGTCAACAAAAAGAAACGAGAAACGCACCTTTGCGAGGTTTGCGCAAAGAGCCAATCGCTTATTCCCGAAAAAACAACGGAAGTACCCATCCCTGCTTTGCTGAATTTTGTGCTGCAAAATTTGTCAAAAGAGCCGACCGTTCCTAATGACCTCAAATGCCAGCATTGTGAATCGACCTTTCTCGATATTCGCAGTCAGGGGCGTTTAGGTTGCCCGCACGATTACGAAGTTTTCCGAGAACAATTGTTACCCTTGATCCAAAAAGCCCAAGGAACTCAGTTACAACACGCAGGCAAAGTTCCCCTGCGTTACAAAAAAATGCTTTACAAGCAACGAATCGCCGAACTACAAATGCTTATGAAACAGGCGATCGAAACGGAACGATACGAAGATGCGGCCCGTTACCGCGACGAACTTCAACAACTCCGGAGCGAATATGAATCTTGATACGCTTGCTCCCCGAATTGGAGAATGGTTGCGGGGATCGGGTGCCGAGTCCGATGTGGTTGTTTCCACACGTTTGCGATTGGCTCGCAATCTTGTAGGCTACCCCTTTACGAATCGGGCCAATCTCCGCCAGAAAGCTGAGGTTGAGTCTCGTTTATGTCAAGCGATCCTCGCACTAGAGCATCATCGGCTAACCTATGTGAGTGTCGCCAACCTGAATAGCCTAGATCGGCAACTCTTGGTGGAACGCCACCTCATTTCCCGAGAACTTTCCAGTGCCATTGAAGGACCGAGAGGAGTTGCCTTCGATGAACGAGAAAGCATCAGCCTGATGGTCAATGAAGAGGATCACTTGCGTTTGCAGATTCTTCGTTCCGGCTTGGACCTTGAAAGTGCTTGGCAGGCAGCCGACCGGATTGATGACCTTTTAGATCAACAACTCGAATTTGCCTTCAGCGACGAGTTTGGTTATCTCACCGCTTGTCCGACCAATGTTGGTACGGGGTTACGGGCGAGCGTGATGCTCCACCTGCCCGGATTAACCATGACCAAACAGATCGAAAAAGCCTTTAAAGCGCTCCAGAAAATTAACCTTGTAGTAAGGGGCCTCTATGGCGAAGGTTCCCGTGCTTTGGGAGATTTCTTCCAGATTTCTAATCAGGTTACCCTCGGCAAAAGTGAAGCGGCTTTCCTTGCTGACATTCGGGAAGCTACCACGGAATTGATTAGTTTTGAACGCATGGCTCGCAATACTTTGTGTCGAGAAGCAAAACAGATGATTCATGATCGGGTTGCCCGAGCTTTGGGAACTTTACAATCCGCTGCCGTCATGACCTCGGAAGAGGCCTTGGAATTGCTTTCTGCGGTGCGGTTGGGAGTTCATCTCAGGTTAATACCGGACCTTTCCCCTGTTGTGGTGAATGAACTTTCGATCCAATCGCAACCGGCGCACGTCCAAAAATTAGTAGGAAATGCTCTCTCCGGAGAGGAACGCAATGCCGCCCGCGCGAAGTTTTTACGCAATCGGCTTCGTGATATTGAGGCCCATTGATTCCCCTCCTCTTAGAAGAGCTTGAGACCTATTCATTCCCCCACTCCCTAAAGAATCGCGTTCCCGATTCTTGCAGACAGCACCAATCTCCTTTGGCCTACTTCAATACGAGAACTAACCACATGTAAGCGGATTACTTCAGCGTCTGGCCTTCTAAACTTCTTTAAGGTTGCTGCTGTTTGAGAACCTCTAGAAATGTAGGTGCGGTCTGGGGAACGTAGGGGGCCGGTTGAGAGGGCATTTCCGTGCTGGGGGGGGGGAGTACAGGCACCGGAATTTGGGTCAAAGAGCGGAAACCCGTATTATCCACGGCGGCAATCACTCGATGATTTTTGATCCGCACATAGTAGACCATGCCCCGTCCTACGGGGAGTTTCCCAAGCAGCGCCATGGTTTCATTCGCTGAGGCTTTGGGGACCTGTCGATTCTTTTTTGCAAAATACCATGAGGCCAAGGCCCCGACTCCGACGATCAGCAACGTCCCCAGAAAAAGTTTCCCGAACAGAGCCGAGAGGGTCTGAGGCGTTTGTTCTGCCGCAACCACCTTCTCGGCAGGAAGGGCAGGCTCAGCCAAAAACAATTGGGGTAAAGCGGACCCGAGCAAAATGACCATCAGGCCCAAGCCGCATAAAAGAAGAAACTTTTTGTTCAGAGGTTGACCCGTTCGGGGTGCGAATCCTTTCGCCATGTGAATTACCAGCTCGAAGATGAAACAGGAAAGTAAGTTAGTTGGTCAGGATGTTCGGTTCGTCGCTCGGGGTGTTAGTTTCCTGGTGTGGTGGTTGAGGTAGCCGGTCTTTTCAAGGTTTTCATTTTTTCCAGAAGTTGAGCTGCCAAGGTCGCATCGGGCATGGCCGCCAAAACTTGGGCGGCTTGACGATCCTTCATTTGCGAGAGGATTTTCACAGCCGTTTCAATTTTGCCACTATCGGCCATGCTCTTCAAAATCATGGCAGCACTATCGGCGGCCATGCTATCAAATTGGCTGGCCATTTTGAGGATATTCTTGGCCTCTTCTTTTTCGATCTCGGCGCGACCTTTGGTTAATTCGATATTCCCCTTGGCCAAAGCGGCTTGTTGTTCAGCAATGTCCGAGGCTTTCTTCTCAAGTTCGGTTGCTTTGGCAGTCAATAATTTCAACTCGTTACTCAACTCGCGACGGAGCTTCTCCATTTGGTCCCGTTCCGCCCGAATGTCGAGCAGGACAATTTCGAGTTGTTTCTGTTTGGCTTCGAGCCGAGCTTCGCGTGCTTTCAGAGCATCCTGTTGTTCTTTCAATTGGGCAGCCAATTTAGTGGCTTCATCGGGATTCGTGGCCGGATTAGGTCGAACGATTGGCCGACCATCATCGGGAGTTTCATCGACACTCTTTTTCGGTTTATCTTTCTCTTTAGCCTCTTTCTTCGGCTCTTCGGTCGCTTTGGGAGAATTTAACCAAATCGATAATCCTGCCGAGAGCGAGAATAATATGACGGCAACCGCACCGAGAATAATGATATTTTTCACGTTCCCAACTCCCCTTGATTAACAACCCGTCGGATGGCAAACTCATTCAGATTCGTTTGGTCAATCTTACTTTGTTCAAGATCGAAGGCTTTCTTCTGTTCTTGACGTAAGGTATTTAGAGCTTCGGCTTCGGCAGCGAGTTTGGCCCGTTTCCGTTTAGCTTCTTCAAAAGCCTGACGAAACCGTTCCACATCTTGCTCTGCTTGTTCTATCATCTCACGGGTTCGCCGAGCCACCTCATAATTCATAACCCATTGACCCGGAGTGGTAGGGACTCCGACCCAAGAACGTAATGAACCTACAAGTCGCTCAGCTTGCCGTTTCAAGTCGAATAGACGAGCCTCTGCTAATTGTAACGCTACTTTCGCTTTCATTTCCACGGACATTGCTAAACGCTCTTGCCGTTCTCGAGCATTGAGCACCGCTTGCAGAGGAAATTGAAAACGAGCCACAGAATCTTTACTCCTTCGAGTCGGGGGTTATGCCGGACCAAGTTAAACCTGTCAAGAGGGAAAATCTATTCCTAATTGTTAAACTCCCGTGAACCGGACAAGGGTTTAAGCCCTTTCTCTCCCATTACAAGGAAAGCCAGCTCGCTTTATTAGGAACAAGCTCACTTTTGCAAGCAAACCAAGATGGGAAGGATGAGGCGAGCCTCATCTCGCGTCAGGGTGTTAGTAGGGCCAAGCGCTGGTAATCGCAAACATTTCGTTGCGGCAGTCGGCGTAGTTGGTTCGTTCGCCCGGTTTTTGTTTCAAGAAATTCTCGATTCGCGGTTTGAGTTCTAAGGCTCGATCGGTCATGAGATCGACCCCTTTGGTGTAAAGCCCAAAGCGAACCATTTCTTCGGCGTCTTTGAGTGTCGCGAGAATGTGTTTGAGTTTTCGAGCCGCAATCAGATGCGCCTCGTCCACAATGTCCGATTGAACGCGGCTGATACTGGCTAGCGGATTGATTGCGGGGTAAAACCCTCGGTCGGCCATTTTGCGATCGAGCACAATATGCCCATCGACGAACCCTCGAACGGCATCGGCAATGGGTTCATCCATATCCCCCCCATCTACTAAAACCGTTAGCAAGGCCGTGATCGAACCCACGGGACCATTCCCTAGACGTTCGACCGTCGTGGCCAACATCTGCAAGCAAGAGGCGGTGTAACCTTTGGTAGTCGGAACCTCGCCGCGCATTTGGCCAATATCGCGTTGGGCCATGGCCAAGCGGGTGAGGCTATCGATCATAAATAGGACGTTTTTCCCTTGATCGCGATAGTGTTCAGCGATCGCAATCGCAGCCAAGGCGGCTCGGATTCGCATCAAGGGGGTTTCATCGCAGGTCGCCAGTACCATGATGGAGCGGCTCATACCATCGGGACCGAGATTCCTCTTCAAGAAGGGGAGCGCTTCGCGCCCGCGCTCACCGATTAACGCAATCACGTTAATATCGGCCGAGGTCCCCTTCGCGATCTCACCCAGCAAGGTGGATTTGCCGACCCCCGAACCGGCAAAGATACCGATCCGTTGACCCACACCACAGGTTAGCAGCGAATCGATCGAGCGTTGCCCCGTCAAAAAGGGCTGCTCGACTTCTCGTCGGGAAAGGGCCTTGGGCGCTTTATTATGTATTGGCTTTTGAGTGCAACCCCGAATTACGGGACCATCATCCACGGGGCGCCCCAATCCATCGACAGTACGGCCTAAGAGGGCATCTCCCACAGGAAACGTAAGACCATTTCCCTTGCGAACAACCGTTTGGCCGGGTCGCAGGTTGGTGGCAGCATCGTAGGGAACAAGAAACGATTTATCGTGATCGAAACCAATCACTTCAGCCAAGACGTTTTGCCCTGTGCCGGTAATGATTTCGCAATGATCGCCGATGGACACATGGCTCAACCGGCAGGTCAGCACATCTCGGCAGCTTAGCAATTTGCCCGTAACGCGATAGTGAGGAGTGGTACGAAGGCTACTGGTCAAAGAGGGCAAATCAAGTCCGAGCATGGAGTTTCTCCAAGAGGTCTTCACGCATGAGAGCAATACGCTCGCTGATTTCGGAAGCAAGCTCGCCGCCCGATCGTCCTTGGACCTTGCAATCCCCCCGCGCAATGGATTCGGTCGGGATCAAGGTCGGCGGATTTTCCAGATCGGGAAACAAAGGTTGGTCGCCGAGCCGTTGTTGCATAGCACGAAGGTCGGCGGGATTGAGATAGATCGTTGCAGGGGATTCTTCCCCTAATTCATCCACAATAGTGCGAATGGTTTGTTCCACTTGAAATTCGTTGGCTTGTACTTCGCGATAGAGCAATTCCGTTGCCAGTGCGGTCGCTAATTCCACCGAGGCAATCTGCCATTGGTGCAATCGCTCCTCGGCCGCCAGACGCATTTGCTTCAGCTCGTGGGTCACTTTGCCTAACAGCGACTCTAAGA
>JAOAAA010000045.1 GCA_026419115.1 Gemmataceae bacterium | reverse complement strand
GTTCGGGATGCCGTGAGACCAATACCGTTTCCCATGGAGTGAGATTAGAATACTTGATCTTGAGAAGATTCGATATTTGTTTGCGAATGTTTTTGATTTCCTCAGTAGTTTCATCACTACCCTGCTCGGATTCCATTTTCGCTAACAGTAATTCAAGTTCATGAATATCAGATTCAAAATTTAATGGAGTCATGATAGAGATATAATTTTTGAACAATTGAGTGTTAGAGATAGAATATAATTGTAAATCACATCATCATTTGATTCGGTTCTTCGTCAGGATCACCTTTATATACTTTTATTTTTCGCAAAGTCATCAAGACATCGTGACAACTTGCAGGACGATCTTCCTTCTTCTTGGATAACATTTTGAGAACTAGAGCTGAAAATTCATCAGTCAAATCTTTCACATAAACCTGAGGAGTAGTTGGTTTTTCTGTGAAATGCTTAGAGAGAAGGTCCTGAACGCTAGTGCCACGAAAAGGTGGGCGACCCGTTACGGTTTCAAAAAATGTGGCTCCCAGAGAATAAATATCGGATCGGGGATCAGGCTTATGTTTTAGGATTTGCTCGGGTGCCATGTAACTTGGGGTTCCTTGAGGCTTTTTCTGGCGGTAAAAAAGAGCCGCCAGACCGGTCGGGATTTTTTTCGAGATAGCAAAATCGATAATTTTTAATTGTCCTGCAGCATTAACGAGGAAATTATCTGGCTTGACGTCGCAATGGACCATCTTGTTGCCGTGCATGTACGCCAAGCCCGTTGCTGCTTGCCGAAATATCGCTCGGGCATGTTCACGAATAAACTTTTCATCTTTGGCCATCAACCTCGTTCGCAA
Organism: Gemmataceae bacterium; assembly: GCA_026419115.1. Classification (GTDB taxonomy): domain Bacteria; phylum Planctomycetota; class Planctomycetia; order Gemmatales; family Gemmataceae; genus SKW135. The sequence goes on along the minus strand of JAOAAA010000045.1, from coordinate 26,902 downwards.
TGCCCCAGAAGGGAAATATTCCATTATGAAATGAGGTGTTTCCTTACTCTCGTTAATTTTGACGATGTGAATGATGTTCTCGTGACGAAGTTTAATGCCGATTCTCGCTTCGTTAAATAGGGCCGCCCTCACCTCTTGTTTCCGAGCCGCTTCGGGCAGTAAAACTTTCATGGCAAAATGCCGGTTACTATGCGGTTCGACCACTTCAAAGACTTGTGAGACCGTACCGGATTGTAATAGTGAGCGGAGTCGATAACCACCGATCACTTCATTGACTTCTGGCACAACTAACCTCAATAAATAAAGGATGAAATCAAATCCTAGGAGAGTGTATTTTACCAGTATTCTTCAAAATGGATATTGCCACGATTTTTTGCCGCTGAATTATCGCTCTGAAAACCGAGACCTTCCAGTATTTCGATTACTCCTTGGGGTTTTGGATATTCTTTCTGATTGGTTTGTGGATTCTTAATGGGAACCCCAATCATGCTTGGATTTCCACAGAGATAAACATGTGTTCTCTCAGGTTCTAGTTTCCCACCGAGCAGCTCCGCAAGTTGACCAGTGCGGATGAGGTCTTGAATGTAGAATTTCTTTGACGATTGACTGTTTTCTCGGGTCGTAAGAGGCACGTAGGTATAATTTCGGAACTTTTTCATCAATTCGTTATGAATATCTAAGTAACCTAGGTCCTTCTTGTAACGGACACAATTGACGTGAACAATCGGGGCGGAATGTCCTTTATGTAGAAGTTCCCAAATCATGTAGTTATGAGGTGCTTCTCCCGTCCCTGTTCCAAGAAAAATAATCGTATCCTCAGGTTTCGTAAATTCGAGTGTATAATGCCCCGTAATTCTCTCGCCAACATTGAGTCGTTCCCCTTCCCGAAGCATAAATAATCGGGGCGTCAAGGCAGGTGGTTTCTGGGGATTCGACCCTTCTCGAACTAGGGTAATGTAAAACTCGAGTGATTTCGTATGCGGCTCTTTGATCAATTCTCCATTCTCGAGGATTGAATGAGACAACGAATATGCCCGACGCACGAGTTTAGCTTCGTCGCTTTCACTCAGATTTTCCTCTTGGCAGCCCGGAAAACGTGGTTCCCAATTCCCTAAACCCAAAGTACAGTATTGTCCTGCCCTATGAGGCATGATTGAGAAATCAGGTTGAACCCGTAGGATCATGAGTTCCGGATGGGGTTTACGAATAGAAATTACGGTACCATTGTACCGACGAGCGCGAGCCTCGGTGACCTCTTCAGGTGACATGTTCTAATTATTTGGGTTATTTGGAAATCAGGGTGAATAAATGACGTTACTTATTTAATTCCATGATGGTCTTTTGAAGATATTTTACACAGGCTTCCACATCTTTTGTTGGTTCTTTGGGGTTAGCTTCATATTCAATCGCGATATAGCCTGAAAACTTTACTTCGTGTAATGCTTTCAAAACCTCTGCAACTTTGAGTCCGCCTCCTTCCGTTCCAAAGATCACATCAGTCTTTTTCTTATTATCATGATCTTTCAAATGCAAACCGAAATTGCGTTTACCCATCAATTTGACTTGTTTGGCCACATCTAAATGAACATCTAATTGAGCCATCCTTATCAAGTGGGCCGTATCCAAACAGGTACCGATCAGCTCATGATGATCTTTGATGGCTTCGAGGATATTTTCTGCTGACCACCAACGATGTCGATTTCCCTTGCCAACGGGACCATGAGGATGAATGGCAATCGAAATTTTGTATTCCGCAACTAACTTATCAAGGCTATCAAAGCTATCGGGGTCTGGATCAGCCGAGAAATGTTTGATACCCAGCGAAGCACCAAAGTCGAAGAGTTTTTTATTCTCATCGGTATTTTTGGTAAATCGTTCAACACCAAAAGCAACTGGTTTGACCCCGTATTCGCCACAGAGTTTCAGGATGGTCTTTACTTGATCGGGGGTAGAATTGGTAGGGATATGCCCTCGATAAAATTCGGCATTGGTGATACCGAGGTCTTTGAATTTCTTAAGGGTCTGCTCGAGATTAAACTCTCGGAAAGTGTAACTTTGAATCCCCACCGTAAAAGGAGAAAAAGGGGATTTTTCTTCCGCCAGTGTTTTGTTGTGGAGTACGGGTAGCAGCAAACCACCAGAACTCAAGCGTAAAAAATCTCGTCGATGGAAGAGGGTCATCTTATTATTCCTTTAAAGGAGAAGATATGCCTATTCTCACAATCAGGTAAAAAAAGACTAGACTGAATTTGCTTTTTGAAAGGGAGAGATTTGTGACCATGAACTCATTGTCCAATAGTTTGGACCTTGTTTAGTTCTGGTTGGTTTTGAAGAGTTTTTCGATTTCTTCATCCTTTAGCGTTTCTCTTCCACTATCCTCATCGATGATCAACGCAACCTGACTTGGAGTAACAAAGACGATTCGGTTACCCAGTTGATAAACCTCTTTCAGTTTTGGATATTTCTCCAAAAGTTTGAAGTAAGCATCGCTTTGCGATTTGATCGAAATAGTCTCCATCTTGGGGGTAAAGCCTTCGTCAATCCAAACGCCTGCAACTTCAATACAATTCCGACCATACACAAATCGACTTGCGGAAGCCGTTAATTTTTCTTGAGAGCGAAGGGTATTCGCACACTGCGCTAAGTCCACACCAACAGATCCAACTTGGTTCTTTCGATAATCCCCCTTGGTAAAATCATCTTTCGCTGCTTGGAGATTACGGAGTTTAGAAAGCTCATCTCGAACTTCACGTTCTGCTTCTTGGACGAGTTTGAGACTTTCCTCAGCTTTCTTAGGGTCTTTCTTGGCAAGTTCTTGCTGTTCTTTTAGAGCTTTGTCAAGATTCTGTTTCAATCGATTCAGACGATCCTCTTCAAAACCTGCGCGTTGTTGTATTGTCCCCTTCTCGGCAATTTTTCGAGCAAGCGATTCCAAATTGGCATCCTGAGAAAGTCCCGTCATATCTCGAAGAAAATCAACGGGTGCTTTCGGAGATGCCACGCCGCTTGGTAGTTTTCCTGCTCCGCCAAGCCCTTCGCCAAAGTTAGGTCGGGCGATCGCACCGGGTGGCGGTACCAGCACCGAATCCGGCACCACCAAATAGCTTGTGTAAGGGGTGGCGATTCCATATTTCTTGGCCAAGGCAATCATCTCCTCCATGAGTTCCTTTTGTTCTCCATTCAAGCGAATCTGATCGAGGAGAAAACCCACTTTTCGACGTGCCCAAAGTGCTTCAACAAACTCATGGCCATCGTTATCTGTCTTTCCGGCAAAGGTCACATCGTAGGCGAATTCCTTTGTTTCTTTTCCGATCTGACCTGTCAATTTGACTGCAACCGGACCACTTCCCGAGTATTTACCAATCACAACCAATTGAGTGCCAAAGAAGAGATCAGGCAATGTCGTGGGATACATCTCGTAAAGTTTAACGTCACCCGTTACCGTTAATTTGGGATTGGCCAAGACAGGGTGAGAAATCTTTCCGTACAAGCTGGCCACCTTCATTTCAATATCTTCCGCAGGGCGAACGTAAGTACTCACTGCCTTAGTTTGTTCGGCAAGCTGATCCAACATGGCAGCGTTGACATCATCACCAACCCCAAAGGTAAAAATCCGAGTGTTGGAAGTGTTCTTGCTTTCAACATTTTTGAGAATTTTTTCCGGCTTCATCTCGCCGATTGTCGGTTGACCATCAGTAAAGAAGACCATGGTGAAAGGACGAGTCGCGTTTGATGGTTCCCGCAAGTCAAGAGCGGTATCCAATGCGGCTTGGATGGCGGTCCCCCCCCCTGCCTTGAGGCTATCAACCCATTTTTTGGCATTCTCAAGTTGTTCTGAACTGGCCTCGACGAGATTATCCCGATACTTACGAACATTCGTACTAAAGGTTACGATGGCAAAGCGATCCTGACTGCGAAGATTATCTAAACAATGTTTCAACGCTTTTTTCGCTTGATCCATCTTCACAGCATCCATACTCCCTGAGGTATCGAGAACCAACACAAGGTCACGCGGAACGCTCGTATTTTTATTCGATTCTAAATCTGGTGAGATGAGCAACATGAAGTACCCGTCTTCTTTCGTGATGGGTCGATACATGAGTGGGGTCAGCCCGATCTCCTTATCACTGACTGCATAGAAAACTTGAAAGTCCTTATCCAAGAGTGCTTGGTTCTTCTCGAATTGGAAATGAACTTCTTTATCGCTTAACCGAGTTTGTTTAATGGCATGTGTGGGGCTATAGAGATTTTGGATTGGGCTTTGGGCTTTCACGGTGGCTTTTACGGTGAAATCTTCGAGGGTTTTAGCTGCCTTGCCGGTCACCTTCAGAGGATAAATATACTCAATGACCCCATTATCTTTGGTTGCGATCGATTTGTATGAAATTTTTACCTTTTGATCCGACTTCGGAAGCACGGGAAAAACACGAAGTCGCATCATCCCATTTCCCAGATATTCCAACAAACCAGGGTCTTGAGTACGCCGAACAATATCGGTGTAAATTTTGCTGGCCTGTTTGGAATCGAGCAATTCCCCGCCCTGCTCCTTCCCATCAACCCACATGGTAAATTTGTCCACACTCGCCCCTTTGGGAATGGGGAAAATGTATGTTGCTTCGAGTTGGCGATCGGTATGATTGCGGAACGATTGTTCCACCGTTGTTACCGCAACTTGATCTTCGATCTTAATATCAACCCGATGGTACACCATCGCCAAGGGAGGAAGTGTCTTTTCTTCAGGAATGAGAAGCCCACGGGCATCCGCAAAACTGGCAAGTAAAAGCCCGCAGAAACAGGCTAAGATATTTCGATACATACAACACCTCAGAGAGATAGGGGTGATCTGCTTCTGTTAGTATAAACGAAATGGTTTATGCCGAGGATTGACCGAGCATGCAGAACAAGGGCTTTGTTACTACTGAGTTACGAACACCGAAACGATGCTCAGAATTTACCGATCGGAAAGTGATGACCAAAGGTGGATGATGAATCAGCAGCAAAGAACAGATTGATATGCAATCGGCAGGAGAATTTAGGGGGTCGCGCGGATTACAAGCATCAACGGTGGATGATCCGCTTTTCTCTCACCCCGTTTGTCAAAATAGACCGCGATCTCTTTTGATGATCTGGCGTTCAAATTAAGGGGCGAATAACTCACACCAATAGCAACCGGTTCTGCCTTATTGCTCGGCGATTTGGAAAGAGCATGGGCTATGGAGTTGGCCGTTCCCTGTTCCAGCCCCAGTGGAGTCGAAGGTTTCGTTCCGCCTTTGGTGGGCTGTAGGTTCAACTGAGATGATGAAACTCCAAGGGATTGACATAGTTTATCGAGGTCCACTTTCTGGAAGGGGGCAATCACTAAGGTATCTAGATTCGTGATCGAGTTTTGAGAATCCACTTTGACCATATTTAGGATCAGATTATGAATCTGTTCGGCCGTGAGTGATTCCGTGTAAATCAGAATGTCGGTAGCTTGATTCTTTTTGAGCCGGTCCTGAGCAAAGGAATCCATCATCAAAGATACGCCTTGGGATTTCAAAACATTCTGCAAAAGGTCCAAGCCTTTTGTGGTGGAATGCGCAAACAAATCGAGCCGAACGATCTTGTCTCGCTTGATTTCTTCAAGGAGTTTAGCTCGCTCGGAATCTTTGAGTAATTGAGACGCTTCAAAGAATTTCGTAAGTTTCAATCGATCCAATCCAACCGGAATAATATCGGGGATTTCTGGACCAATAGGAGAGGTCAGAGGATGATCCTTCAACTCTCGGGGTTGGATTGCTAGAACTTCAACCGCTAGGGGTTGAGTCGGCTGATCGACGACCACTCCTCTCTCGGGAATCGTGGGGTGAGCATCCGTCGGGGGCAGAAGTTTCACAATATCTTCGGGGATCGAAAGATCATGGGTTGTGCGAATAGGTTTCGTGGAAGATCGCGAGGTCGTGATTGAATTTTTCGCGAGAATCGCCTCGCCCTGCCCTGCTTCTTTCGTGCGACTTTGATCAAAAATTAACGTCGATACCCCTGTAATAAACAGGAGGACCGAAGCCGCTAAGGCCAAAGGATACCACACTCGGGGGCGGCGTTTGTGTGTGGGAGGGGCAGGAATCGGGGTGATGGAATTATCGGTAATTTGTTTGATGACCGATGCTGAAAGATCGACAGGACAATTGGTGGTCTTCAACCGGCGAAGCAAGGCAGAATCTTTCTTCAGGGCCAAATAAAATGCCTTTGCTTCCGGTGAGTTCTGAACAAGACGGCGAGCTTGACGAGCCTCCGTGGCAGAGAGTTCTCCATCAATGGCAAGAGTCAATAGCTCGCGTTCTTTGGGTGTCATAAATTTCCGATTCGCTTTACGGGTTTCAAGGAAAACCGTGGTGAATTCTGCTCCTTAACTAGGGGGGGTATATCCCCCAACCAAATCGATTTCAACCTAAAAGTTACTGTTTGTTCTCTAGGGCTTCAATAATCTCACGGAGTTCCACTCGGGCACGGTGGATTCGACTCCGGACCGTTCCGATTGGTATATCTAAAATCTCCGCAATTTCCTCATATCTATGGCCTTCCAAATCTTTCAAGATTAAGACGGCCCGATGTTCTGGGGCTAACCGAGATAAAGCCAAGTGAATCCGCTGATCCGATTCCTCTTGCTCAATCCGATCACTGGGTTGGTTCAGGGTGGATTGATCTTCCGGTTCCTGAGAACGCCCATTCTCATTTGCTGGTAAGTCCAAGCTCAGTTGGACTTTACGTTTTCTTTTTTGGCTAATGGCGGCATTAAATGCAATCCGGTATAGCCAAGTAAAAAACTCCGCATCTCCCTTAAAGCTATTCAGGCTTTGGTAAGCATGAATGAAAGACTCTTGGACCACATCGAGGGCATCTTCTCGATTATCAACCACGCGAAGGATCGCATTGTAGAGCCGGTCTTGGTATTTTTTGACCAAAAACCCGAATGCTTCCGTTCTTCCATTGAGCACTTCGGAGATACAACGGCGATCATCCGCATTCACGTTAAAATATCCATAAACGGCTGGCCCAGACTCGAAAGTACTGGGGTATATCGCTGTTGTAACCTTATGACGTGGGAATATCCCAAGAAGTTCCCACAAGCATCAGATTTTTCAGCCGAGAGAATAGGTTTCCTTTATTTTTTTATGATTTTTGTGAAGAAAATGCTATCCAAGCTAAGACAAAGCCTACAAATCCCCCTATCAGAGAAGCAGTTACATATAAAAAGGCATCCCAATGTCGATTTGCCTTCAGGGCTTCGGTTAATTCCAAAGAAAAGGTAGAAAAAGTGGTATATCCGCCACAAATGCCCGTACCAAAAAAGAAAAACGGCAGACTAGCTCGGTCTTTGAAATAGCCTGCCACAGCTCCTAGAAGAAAACTCCCAGTGATGTTGACAGTCAACGTGGCCCACAAGGGGTCCTTCTCCAAATGGTGCTTAATAACATGAGAGACCCAAAAACGGGTCACAGCTCCGATTCCACCGCCTAGGCTAATGACGATGGATGCCGATAATGGATTAAAATTCAAGGCTGTCGATCCTTAGTACTGACCATACACTCCAAAAGTTATCCCGTGAAGCATCAAGTTGGCCTTTTCACCAAACAGATCGATCCGAGCAATTTGTTGAATCGTGATCATTTGATAACCAACGGTCACCCCAAAGGATTTATTTATTTTATACCCCAACATGGTATTGGAATCACTCAACCATCGAAAACCATTCCCATCGAGTCGGCTGCCGTTAAAATTCTGAGAATAGTTGAGATAGCCTATGGCCCAATTCGTAGAGGAGAGGAGAAACCATTTTTCAAAAATGAATTTGGTGTAAAGTCCCCCTTGAAGGAGATGAAAATCATTATCGGCACGGTAGTTCACCCCAAGAGTTGGATCAAATCTCTTTTCAGTGAGATTCAAATAGCGATAGCCAAGGACAAATTCCGATTGAAAAGTCTCTCGGGCTGTAATCATTCTGCGATAATAGGGAAAAATGGAAAACATATCCAACGGTGCTGAGATGAGTCCCTGCGCTCCAGTATCTCGAATGTAATCTAGTTCCAATCCAAGGCCATTTTTTCGATCATCATCCAACCACAAGGCCACCACTGTTCTCAGACCATTCCCGTTATCTCTTTGAACGCCCCCAAAATCTCTCATGAATAACCACCAATACTCCGCAGAGTACCACAACTGAGGAATGAAGGTGCTGGGTGGGTCCATGTAGATAATTTTTTGATCGGGAATAGCTTCGGGATTCTGCTCGGGTAAGTATCGGTATCCCCTTTCAGAAGAGGGTGGACAATCGTTCTCTTTCGAGAATGTTGGGCTTGTGCTGGGCCGCGATGGATTACTACCTAATGGAAGGGATTTATGATGATGGTAACTGGAAAGAAATATGGGTGAGTCCGTTAAGGAATCGCTCACCGGCTGGCTGGGCAGCTCCTCCGCAGAGAGTGCCTGCGCGAAGAGGGATTGATTCATCACAACGAAAAGACACATCGGAAGCAGATAGAACAAACGCACGCAGTTCTCCAATGGGTCGAAGGGAACTCAAAAACCTTATCGGATTTTCTCTCAGGAAGCTGAAGTGAACGTAGCAATTGGTCGATGAAACAGTTATAATATAACCATACCTATTGACCCAAACCTCCCCATTTACCGAGGTCATCGTGAATCAAAGATTCCTGTTTCGATTTCTCCTCCCTTCTTTCGGGGCAGGGATTTTACTGCTTGTTTTCTTGGTCTATGCACCCGCTCGCTGGTTTATTGGTGACCCTGTCATCCTTGGTGTGCAAAATGTTGATGCTCCAGAAGCCAAGATTCAAACTCAACCCAAAACTTTTGAAGACCTTTGCAAGGAAGACCCCCTAGAAGCGATCGCGGAATCTCTCAGGATTTATAAAGCCACTGTCAACAAATATACCTGTAACCTTGTCAAACAAGAGTGTATTAAAGGCAAACTTCGTGATCGTGAGGTTATCTATTGCCAATTCCAAGAGCATAAATCCGATGAGAATCAAGAAACCACTCAACCCTTTGCCGTGACCATGCGTTGGCTTGAAGGGAAGGGGCGAGCTGAAGCTACTTTATACGTTGAGAATGAACACGATGGGAAATTGAATGTGGTTCCCGCAAATCCGCTCGCTCGAAAATTTGTGCCGGTGGCCAAACGAAATGTGAACGATCCCGAAGTAATGGAGACTTCACGGTTCCCGATTACCGAATTCGGAATCTATAACGGCACCATGAGAGTTCATAAAGCATGGAAGGCAGTCCAAGCTCGTGGGGAGTTCAAACCGGAGTATCTAGGGATTCTCGAAGTACCCGAACTTAACGGCAAAAAATGCTACACAATTCGTCGGACTTCCGTACAGCCGGAAGAAGATGGTCAGACACTCATCATTTTATATTTCGATGTCGAAACCAAATTGCAGATTGGCAGTATTCTCTATGCGGGTGAAAATCTAATTGGTTCCTACTTTTTCAAGGACCTCGTCTTAAACCCTGACTTACCCGAAGATACCTTTACTGTAGACGCCATCAAAAAATAACCCCCTCCTTGCAGATACCTTTCTTGTAGACTGTAGACGCCATCAAGAAATAAGCTGCACTTTGCGGACAAATTCCTTCCAATTCGATACACCAAATAAAAATGGTCTTTAATGCCTTTGTAGAGGAGTGTATGGAATTTCGGCTACCAGAACTTGGCGAGGGGATCGCCGATGCAACCGTTACTAACATTGCTGTTAAAGTAGGCCAGAAAGTCACCTCTGGTGAAACTCTGATCGAGGTTGAAACAGACAAAGCCAATATGCCGATCGATGCCCCTTCGGCAATGACGATTTCCGAAATCAAAGTACAGAAAGGTCAAAAGGTTAAGGTGGGTGCCACCATTTTGACATACTCCGGTTCAGATGCGTCCCCTGCCCCAAATGCCCCCGCCAATCAACCTGCCTCCAGTGTGCCCCCTACTCCTCTTCCTCCTCGCAATCAGCCTCACACCTCGGCCCCGCCCCTACCGGCCGCACCTGTTCCACAAAGTTCTAGTCCCCTGACTGTCTCACAAAGTTCCGCTCCTCAAAAGGTGACCGTAAAACTCCCTGAACTAGGTGAAGGGATTGAGTCGGGTACCATCACTGCCATAGCGGTCAAGGTCGGGGACGTTGTTAAGACCGGCCAAGAATTGTTCACCGTCGAGACAGACAAGGCAGCGATGCCCGTAGAATCGACCGCAGATGGGACCATTGAATCGCTAGTGGTGAAAGTTGGGGATAAAGTCAAAATCGGTGCGACATTGGCGACTTTAGCCGGATCATCGATGGTGAGTCCCACATCTGCACCTACATCATCGAGAACTGAAGGATCAATGAAAACCGGAGGATCAACGGGATCGACCTCGCTGGGCAGTCCACCCGTGGTCGAGACCAAAACGATTACAGAGAAAGTTGGAAACGCTCCCTCTACCTCAGTCGGTGTGATTAACACAAGCGGCCCCGTTCCTGCCAGTCCTGCCACTCGTCGTTATGCCCGAGAGCATAATGTTTCGCTCCATGAAGTTTTGGCAACGGGTCGCGGTGGAAGGGTCACTCCGGACGATGTGAAAGCTCACATCCGCAAAAGGATGGCCGAACCCGTCGGAACTCCCGCCGCCCCGTCAACGAATGGCCTCAACGTTGTGGGTGTGACCTCTCCCCTTCCCGATTTTTCCAAGTATGGTCCTGTTGAGAAGCGTCCTCTCTCGAATCTCCGAAAGAAAATTGCAGAAAATCTTTCGATTGCTTGGAATACTGCTCCTGCCGTCACACAACACGACCTCGCGGACATTACCGAACTCGAAGCAGGCCGGAAACGAATTGTGGAGAATCTCCCCAAAGGTGCTCCCAAAATCACCATGACCGTTTTAGCGGTAAAAGCGATTGTTGCCGCTCTGAAAGAATTCCCGCTGTTTAACTCTTCTCTCGACATGGTTTCGGGGGAGGTGGTCGTCAAGCAGTACTACAACATTGGGATTGCAGTCGATACCGAGAAAGGCCTTGTTGTTCCGGTAATTCGCGAGGCCGACAAAAAGAGCATCCGAGATATTGCCACCGAAATCACCACCTTAGCGGAAAAGGCCCGAGCAGGGAAACTCACCATCGATGAAATGCGGGGCGGGAGCTTTACCCTGACCAACTTAGGAGGCATCGGCGGAACCGCTTTCTCTCCGATTATCAATTATCCTGAGGTGGCAATCTTGGGCCTTTCTAAATCGAGTATCCAACCCGTTTACCGAGATAACCAATTTGTCCCTCGGCTCATGATGCCTTTGTCTCTCACTTACGATCACCGCATCATTGATGGGGCCGATGGTGCCCGATTTACCAACCGCTTAGTTCAACTTTTCTCGGACCCGATTCGTCTGTTGATGGAAAGCTAAACCATGCCCCAAGGCATTATCAACTCAATCCGGCCGGAAGAACTCTTTGCCATCTCTCGAACCCAACCTGTATGTATTGTGGATGTGAGATTTCCCAATGCTTTTCAAAAATGGCGTGCCAAGAATACGAAGAATATCCCCCTTTATCGGGCGACTGTCGAAACATTAGCGATGGAAATCGCGCCAGAAGAAACCCTGTATATCATGTGTAAAGATGGTTCGGTTGGTCGTCACATCGTTGAAACTTATGGTAATCTGTTTCACACCCAAAATCGAAAAATCCTCTATGTCGAAGGGGGTTTGAAAGCATGGGAAAAACAAGGCCTTCCGACCTATCGGAAGAGGAGTATTTGGTCTCATCCCGAGTTTCAATGTGGGTTTCTGGTCTGGTCGTTGATTCTCCTTTTCACCCTATTGGCTGCTTTTATTCATCGCGGATTTTTAGGGATTACCTCGTTCATCATGGCAGGGATCGTATATTTTTCGACCTTGAGTGATGCCACCCCGTTAACGAATCTCATTGCCAAAATGCCTTGGAACCAGAACAACAAAAAGACGCTCCCTCCAGAGAAGCCGCTTCATCATTCCGAGGAGAATTCCACGCAGCAAGCCCCGCTGTCTCAAGATAGCTCAAGAATAAACCCCTCAGAAAATTCAACGCAGCAAGCCTCGTCTCATCAGATAACTCAAGACTAACTTCTCAAAGGGAACTTGGTTATTTGTGAATAGATAGGAGATACCTCGACGCGAGCAAAACTCACTTAATTTTCCGCGAAATTGATTGAGTGTTTCTTTGTAGCGTTTCAACAACGGTGCCGAGATCGTGATTTCGGTTTCGTCACCATCCTCCATATCCGTGAGTCGCAGATCGCCCACCAGATTCGGCTCAATTTCTTCTTTCGAGAGAACCTGAATGACATAAATATCCATGTTGCGAGCGAGAAGATACCGCAATCCCTCTTCGTATCCCCCTTTATCCATGAAGTCGCTAATCACGAGTGTGACTCCCTGACTTTTGGTCTTCATGGAGAAAGTTTTTAGAGTTTGTGTCAGGTTACTTTCTCCCAAAGGTTGAACACCTTCAAGAAATTGAAGAAGTTTGAAGAAACTCCGACGGCCACGCAACGCACCACTGCTTTGAGAGAGCGTATCATTAAAACACCAAAGGGCTACTCGATCCATATTGATCAGCCCGATAAACCCAAGGGCTGCGGCCACCTGCTTGGCGTAATGGAGTTTACTGGGATTACCATAATTCATTGACAAAGAATGATCGAGAAGAATATGAACATGAAGATCTTCCTCTTCGTAGAAAAGACGCAGAAAAAGGCGATCCAAACGAGCGAACAAATTCCAATCTAGAAATCGGAGATCATCGCCAATCGAATAGGGTCGAAAGTCAGCAAATTCAACCGATTGACCTTTCCGTTTACTTCTCCTCTCCCCTTTTGTTTTGCCAATAAAAATTTTCTTGGAGACGATCTCAAGTCGTTCTAACCTTGCGATCAATTCGGGATCGAGAAGGGGTTTGGATTCTGGCATGATGATTCGCTCGAAGGATAGAAATAATTTATCGAATTCTCGTCGAAGAATCGGAGTAAAGGAAAAAATTCTCAGTATTCCACTCCATCACCAAGAGAGGAATCCATCAAAAATCATCCGCCACCCAGAAGGGATCGCTGAAAATACTCAACCATCCAGAAAGGAATCAATTTCCTGAAACCGCGAGTAAAGCCCCGCATCATTTGCAATCTGAATGTTCAAGCCCGGTCGAGCGTTGGCCTCAAGCAGAAGGGGCCCTCGCGTGGGATCAAAGACAATATCGATCCCTAATAATCCCAGGCCCAAAGCACGGGCAACCTGCGAGGAGATCGATAAAACCTTCTGCCAATCGGGAACGACAATTCCCAACAAGGGAGCATTTGTATCGGGATGATGCCTTCGAGGGTAGCGATCTGAGATCGCTTGGAAGGTGATTCCTGTTTGGAGATCGACACCTAATCCTAATCCCCCTTGATGAAGGTTGGCCCTCCCCTTCGATGCCCTTGTTGGCAGCCGAAGCATCGCCATGGCGGGTACTCCCCGATAGAGGATGATCCGAAGGTCCGGAATACCTTCAGGGACGATCGGATGGAAAGAGTAATGTAAACCAATTCGTTCTTGAGCAAGGATTTGGTCGGTTCTACCACCAAGAGAGAAGGCACCCGAAATCCCGTCGGCCAGATATTTTCGCAGTTCCTCTAAAGGTAGGGGAACCCCATTGGCACCAAGGCATTCTCCTTGGGAAGGGAATCGAATCAGAATCACACCTCGGCCCCCGGAACCCATCGCGGGTTTCAACACACACTCTTTCTTGTGAACAAGGCGACTGAGGAAATGATGAATCTCACCTTGATGAACCAAACAGTCGTAAATCTGAGGAGTGGGGATACTCAGGCGTTGGCATAGATCATGAAGTAGTTTCTTATTATCGACGATCGGAAATAAACTTCGGGGATTATGGGGAAGCAAGGCATCGGCATTGCGCCGATTAATCCCCAGCACACCTCTTTGATGAAGTCGAAAAGGTAAACGAAACCAATTCATGGATAGCTTTTCGAGTCAGATCATCCAGAACAAACTACAATACTCACCATGCCATGAGTCGTTTTATTCTATTTTGTTTTCTTGCTCTGTGGGGAATTCTATTCCTGACCCCTTTGCTTGTGCCATTTGGTAGGCTTTTTCCCGCTGAAAATATCTGGAATGAAACCCATCGCATTTTCGGTTTAGCTCGAACAAGTCTGGAATATGTAGGGTTGGTCTGGTTTTTCTGTGGCCCGATCGGCTTGGGGTTAGCTTGGATTCTATTCCGGACCGAGCTTTTGGGGAGAAAGTTTTTTTTATACTGTTTTGTGCTTGGGTTGTTTATTCCTCTACCAACCTACGCTATTGCTTGGCAGGGTCTATTGAGCGAAACGAAAAGCCGTTGGGATCAAGGGATGATCTCGGCAGCGTGGATACAAGCGATGGCAGCCCTGCCTTGGGTTGTATGTCTTACGGGGCTTGCTTGGAAGTTTGTGCCCCGTTCCATCGAGGAGGAAGCCTTATTATTCACGTCTATCACTCAAATGATATTAAGAATTTCACTGCATTGGGTCTTGCTGAGTTTCCTCATGGTGCTTTTTCATGTGGGTATTACTGCATTCGGTGAAATCGCGATAACCGACCTAATGCTCGTTCGGACCTTCGCCGAAGAGGTCTATACGCAATTCGTAGCCAGTGATTATCTGGGTTTGAACCGCGCGGTTCAAGTGAGTTTACCTCCGTGCGTGATCATATCGTTGGGTTTGATGGTTTATATCCGTTACTGGAATCAAACGGTTCTTAATCGAGTTGGTCAATCGATGGGGAACCCCGTGTATAGCTGCGGCCGTTTTCAATACCTCGCTTTTGGATTAACTTTCTTTATGATCCTCTTTTTTTTGGGATTACCTTTGGCCAAACTCATCCATCTCACAGGGGGGGGGGAAACCCCAAGGGGTTTCTCAATCGAAGGATTTTTTCACGAAATGGTTCGGATCATTCGACTTCATTTCGATCGATTCTTGGCCTCGTTGATGACTTCGTTATTAGTCGGTCTTCTGACAACTTTTTTTGCCCTAGGGGTCTGTTTAGCGATAAACTCTCATCGCGGTTTACAAATGGTGATCTTTCTGAGTTGTGCCTTCCTTTGGAGTTTACCCTCACCGATCTTAGGGGTCGGTCTCAAAGGAGCTATTGAATGGGGGATGGATACGGAGGAATTTTTATTCGGCACTCGGGGGCCGATCCGAGTTTTTCTGTATGAGATACCCACTCCCCTGCCGACGATTTATGCTCAGATGCTAAAGGTGTTTCCACCAATTCTTGGTTACCTTTATTTAGTTCATCGCAATCGATCGATCGAATTGACAACCGAGGGGAAATTGCTCGGTTTGAGTCGATGGGCTTTCTTTCGACATATCGATTGGCCTATTTTGAAGTCCCCTGCTCTGCTTGGTTTATTGCTAGGGACGGCTTTATCGATGAGTGAGCTTTCCACCAGTAAATTAGTTCAAGTGCCCGGTCAACAAACCTTTGTGCAAATCATCTTCGATCAGATGCACTATGGTGCGACCTCCACCGTCAGCGGATTAGCACTTATACCCATTTGTTTTTGGGCGCTTATTTTACCCCTTTTATGGTACTTACCCAAAATGTTGAAGTTAACCTAAACCCCGCATCGATGACTATTCCATCTTAGCTAAATTAGCTCGGCATTTCGCTGGGTTTTCTCGTTTATCTCAACTCTCGAATTATCTGAACTCGATAAATTCTCAGGTCGTTTGCCTTTTATCTCCTTTGGAAAATCGACGTGAAACGCTTCTTTCTCCCGAGTCTCTTATTTTGTGCTGTGACAGGATGCTCGATCCTTCACAGGACCGAACCTATTCCAACCACTGCACCGGATCATCAATCGAATTATCCCTCCTCCACGAGTGAAACGCCCACGAATCAAAAATCTTCTGATATATCGGGTAGTAAAAAACGTACAACCAACGCAGCACCTTCGCCGGATTTGCGAGGTGAAAAACGAACAACCAACGAAGCTCCTTCGGCTGGTGCAATTCAAGATACCGATACGAAACGTTCCACTAAATTGGAAGCAAAACCGATTAGTCGATCTCCAGAAAATGCGGATGCCCTCAGTGCGGCAGCGGATGCTCTCGCGAATGGGGACGATCTCACCGCAGCGAGGGAACTTCGTCGCCATTTACAGAAATATCCCAAGCAGTTCCTGTTTCGGTATCAGTTGGCCGAGATTTATTTCCGAAATGGAGATACCTCATCAGCAAAACAAGAGTTCTTGCAGACGATCGCAGACGCCCAAGAGGCCAAAGTGGTCAATCAGGCCTTGCTCGTGCGATGTCATACCTATTTAGTAGAAATCGCGAGTGAGAAAGGAGATTTGTACTCGGAACATCTGAATCGAGGCATAGGTCTGTGTCTTCTCGCCCAAAAGCTGATTGAGATCGAAGGTCAAGCAAATGAGCAAAGTGAATCCTTAGTGTTCAAGGCAATCAAAGAGTTAAAGCAGGCTCGTGAGTTACAACCCGATGACGCTGCAGGAGCTTGGTACCTCTCGAAATGTTACTCGGCTCTCGGGGAATCGGCCCAAGCGGAAAAGATGTGGGCGATTGCTCGGTCAAAGGCCTACCTCAATCCCCTAACACCTAAAGAGTTACGAGAATTGAACGAAACACGATGACACTTTCGATTCTGACCATATCTTGATAAGAAATCGAATCTTTTTTAGTGATGTAATGCCATGAATGCCGACCAATTACTCGCGAAATTATATGCCCTTCGTAAAGATTATGCCGATGACCCCGAGGATGAAACGTACCTCGCCCTGCATCATGCATTTATGTTCATCTCTTATCAGATGAGCCAGTTTCGGGAATACATAGAGCAAGAAAACAAGAAAAAAAAGTCATCTGAAGAAGAAAAATCTACACCTTAGAGAATTCCAATGAACAAGATTTGGTACTACACAGTGGATGGCAACCAACAAGGGCCAGTGAGTGCCGCAGAACTTAAGCAGCTTGCCACCTCGGGCAGCCTGAAACCGCAAGACCTCGTTTGGAAAGAAGGGATGGCCGAGTGGACACCCGCTAAGAATTTGAAGGGGCTTTTTCCCGCTGTTGTCGAGAATAAAGCGCCCGAGGCTAAAGCAACCCCTCAACCCGAGACTTCATCGGAAGAACCGCAAGGTGAGCAAGCCTTTGCAGGCTTCGATAAAGCCAGCCCTAAGAAAAAGATGAAACAAGAGGAACCCCCTGAGGAAGAGGCAGCGGACGAGGGGAATGCTTTTGCGGGCTTCGATAAAAAAGTCAGAAGCCAATTCAAACGAGACGAGGAAGAAGAAGAAATCCGACCTAGTCGCAAATCGTCTCGAAAAAGCCGAGAGGATGATGAGGAGTATCAAGATTCCGAAGACGATGACGATTATCCATCTCGTCGGAAGGTAGCCCCCCATCGTGGTGGCATGATCTTGACGTTTGGGATTGTGAGTCTTGTTTCCAGTCTGTTTTGTCTTAGCGTTATTCCGATCGGTTTCGGGATCCCTGCGTTAATGATGGGCAAAAAAGACCTCGCGGCGATGAAAGCCAAGAAAATGGATCGCTCTGGAGAAGGCAATACCAAGGTGGGCTTTATTCTTGGGATAGTGGGCATGGTTCTAGGGATTCTCGAACTTTTAGCTGTTTGTGCTTACTTTGTGTTTTGGGGGGGACTGCTCGCTTTGGCACTCGGTGCTGGTGCCAAAGCTAAGTAACTGACCCTCGGATTCCCCTCGGAATGACCTTCCATTCCAATTCATTTTGCGAGGGGGTTAAAGCACCTCTTAATGTTGGCATCGTTTCTATTTTGAACAAACCCAAAGGCCAATTCCTCCAATCGTTCGACCCAGATGAGTCCAATTAATACAATCTCATTCTCGTCCGATTTTTAACCTCTACCCTTGAATCATTATGTCAACACGACGCGATTTTCTGGCAACCGCTGCGGCCACTCCAATTTTCCTAGGGCTTGGGATTTCTAGCGCTGAGGAAAAACCTAAATTCAAGACCAAATTTGCCGTCAATGTGGAAATGTGGTGGAGAAAACTCCCCTTTATTGACCGATTGAAAGCCGCTGCGGAGATCGGTTTTAATGCGGTGGAATTTTGGCCTTGGCGTGGAAAAGACCTTGCTCAGGTGGCTGATACCTGTGCGGAAAAAAAACTCACCATCACTCAGTTCACTGCATGGGGATTCACCCCTGGAATGAATGATCCGAAAAACAAACAAAAGGTGGTAGATGAAATCGGTGCCTCCTGCGAGGCGGCTAAGAAATTGAATTGTCAAATGATGACCGTTGTTGCAGGCAATGATATTCCGGGTGTCTCCCAAGAAAAAATGCATGAAACGGTAATCGAGGCTTTAAAGGCGGCAGCACCCGTTGCCGAGAAAGCCGGTGTCATGCTCATCCTCGAACCAATGAACATTCGAGTCGATCATAAAGGGCACTGCCTTTATGGTTCCGAGCCTGCCATCAAAATCATCAAGGCGGTCAACTCCAAATTCGTCAAGATCAATTGGGACCTTTATCATATGCACATTACCGAGGGGGATTTGTGCGGTCACCTCCGAGAAGGCTTTAAGGCAGATGCCATTGGCTACGTTCAAATTGCAGACCATCCTGGCCGAAACGAACCCGGCACTGGTGAGATTTATTATCCGCGCGTTCTGAAAGAGCTGGCCGCTTTGAAGTACACCGGTTGGGTAGGTGTTGAGTGTAACCCAACAGAAGAGAAAAAAGCCTTCGAAGCGTTGATAAAAGCCGATCAGTGGTAGGATAAGATCATCGTTAAATCATCCGATGGATTGACATTAGTCGGGGTGGTTCATTTCGACGTTTTCTAGACCTTGTCAATTGGGCACATCATTGAGATATTTCAATTGGTTAATCGTCTCAGTTGACAGCATCACTTCGATATTTCAACGGGAACGACGTACTCGTTACCGATCTTCTTCGGAACCATTTCCTTAAACGGATAAAGGTAGGCTTGTGCGAGTGTGAGCAACCCAATAATCGCTGCTAACACAACAGAATGCCAAAAGACGGCTTTGAAAATATCGGCTTCCCGCCCGACCTGATTTGTCCCTGCCGTCGCCACACAAATACTCTGGGCATCAATCATCTTGCCCATCACACCCCCTGTACTATTGGCAGTGCAAATGAGGATTTGAGCTTGCGTCTCTGTCAAAGGAGCAAAAGCGGCCGTATGATCGCGGTAAACTGCCGTGGCGGTGATTTTTTGCAAACTGCCAAAAAGGGCATTACTCCCTGCATCGGTTCCAGTCAAGAACACCCCCAGCCAACCCAGCATGGCGGCAAAGAACGGGTAGAAAACACCGGTCCCCGCGAAGGCGATTCCTAAAGTCGCATCGATCCCCGAATAGCGAGTCACAAAGGATAATCCCATCATACAAGCAATCGTTGGAATGGGAACTTTCATTTGGTGAGTCGTTTTTCTCAAAACATCCCAAATTTGCTTACGGTTCATCCTCAGAAAAAATGCCGAGAGAACACAGGCAACAAAGACCGGCGTTCCAGCGGCACTGGCCCAAATAAAGGCGAATTGCGCCTTTTCCTTTTCCGGCTCTGGGAGACCCGGTTTTTGAAGTTGTTCGGCCCGTTGGACCTCAAGATGAAGTGTTGGAATATCGATGAGATATTTCGATTTAATAGGTCCAAACCAGACATAATGTTTTTCAGGCTCATTGGGATACAGTTTTTTGGCTTCGTCGGCTTTTGCTTCGGCATTACGAAGAAAGCCACAGAGAATCAGACAAATAGACATGATCGCAAACGGCATCCATGCTTTGATGACACGCCCCATTGAAAGGCGTTGACCATCGTTTTTACTTAGGTCTTCCAGAAAAGCGGCGGCCTCATGATTATGCGAGGTTCTTGCAATCTGAGCATCCGCGACTCGGGCGGCCTCATCAAAATGCCATTCATTCTTTGGTTTCCACAAACGCAGAAAGGCCCCTAAGACCGCCATCGATCCAATACCTCCGGCCACATCGGTGACATGGTACAGTTCCAGCCCAGGAATCCAAAGATGCATCGTGCCAAAGAAGTATTGAAAAACGGCGAAGGAACCTCCTCCGACCAGAATGGCGGGCATGACCTCCCAAGTTTGTTTCCAGGTACACATCATTTTCACCATCCAAAGAGGAATCAAACAGGAGAGGATCGGAAGTTGATGTGCTGCCATCACGCTAATCGTCTCACCGGGAAGGTCGGTCACTTGCGAGAGGACAACGATCGGAGTGCCTAAGCCCCCATAGGCCACCGGTGAGGTATTCGCGATTAAACAAATCACGGCGGCCCTTAAAGGAGGAAAGCCCAAGCCCACTAAGATGGCCCCGCAAACCGCGACTGGAGCACCCGATCCGGCCGAACCTTCGAGAAACGCTCCGAACGAAAAGCCAATCAAAATCGCTTGAACACGAGCATCATTAGAAAGAACGGAGATGGATTGACGAACAACCTTGAATTGGCCCGTTTGAACCGTGATATTGTACAGCAACATGGCGTTGAAGACGGTCCAGCCGACGGGGAGTAATCCGAAGCCGGCCCCGTGAACGAACGACATCACTGACATATCCAACGGCATTTTGTAGACCAACCACGCGACCAAAACGGCTACCAAGGCCCCTGCCGCTCCGGCTTTCGATGCTAACCAACGTCGCGGAACCAGCAAATAAAACAAAACCACAACCGGCAAGGCTGCCATGATTGTTGAAAGTAACCGAAAATTGAGAGGATCGAGATTTTGGATATAGGTCACTGCAAAAAGCATAGTGTCGGCTCGGGAGGGTGGATGGGCTTTTCAAAGATGCTATGAACCCTACTCAAAAAGTGAACCTTTTACCGGTCGCGGTCCCTGAGTTCCCCTCTTTGGGTTCTCTTTCGATCGATAGGCTTGGAATTATTTCTTAGGATTATTTACTTGGAACCATCGTTCCCAATATGCTCTCTTCCGAATCTCACTACTTTCATCTAATTCCCTTTGGGGAATCTCAGCGTAGGCTTGCTTCATATGCTCAAACACCTCAAGCGCTTTTCTTCCCCATTCTGGCTCTTCAGGATAGGAGATCATTGCCTGACGACAACTGCGATACAGATTGGCCAAGGCTTCGAGTTGTTCGACCCGCCCTGCATATTGTTTGGCAATCCGAGAATATCTTTCATTGCTCTCTGAGTAATTACCCAACAAGAATGAACTATCGGCAGCGATGAAAGCGGCCCGACGATAGAGTTCCGGTTCAGCGATGCTGGGCGTTCGCTCCAACTCACTCACTAATGATTTGGAAATTTCCGACACATTCTTGCAGTACTTCTCGTATCGATCCCAAGCAGCATCGATACGATCCCGCAAAAGACTTTCTTGATCGATCTTGTAAGTCGGTTGATTTTTCGCTTTTCGTTCCGCAAGTAGTTGATCTAATTCGGCTTGATCGGTTTTGATGTGCGCAGCTTCTTCCCGTGCCCGAAACCAGAACGTCTTGGCTAAATAGAGTTTCGCAGTAGGTGCTAAAGCGCTATCGGGCTTTTCGTTCAAGGCCATCCTCAGAGCTTCCTCAGCCGCGATCCAATCACGCGAAACGAACAGGGCTTCCCCCAATGTATACAAAGCGGCTTCACGAATAGAGGGGTCCTTAGAAACTGCGGAGTCCTTAGAAACTGCGGAGTCCTTAGAAACAGAGGGGTCTTTTAAGGCCTCGGTCAGCAACTTGACAATCGCGGGGGCATTTTGAGCAGCATCAGATCGAGTCAACAATAGTTGAGCATATTTCACACGAGCTTTAGCTTGATGGGGTCCGACGAGGCTGGCGGCTGCTCGATAGGCATCGCCTGCTAAATCGAGCTTATTTGCAAGACGATAAGCCTCGGCCAATTCCAAAAGGGTCCCGCCCTTTTCCTCTTCTGGGTAACCGGCAAGGGTACTCACTTGGCTGAGCAAATCGATCGCAGTCGAAGCATCATCGCCCCGCAAAGATAATCCGGCGGCCCGTCGAAGAAGGTCCCCCTTTTCGCTCACCGATTTTTTCTGTGCTGCCACCCATGCGAATTCTTCGCTGGCTTTTCGATAGGTCGCGCGAGTTTCTTCCTTCCCTTTGCCCTCACGGGTTAAAGCCAACGCCCATGCCTGATAAACATCGGCTTGTAGTTCCCGACTTGCCAACTCACCATTCAATCGTTGTGCCGTACGAGCTACCCGCAGGGCCGCTGCAAAATCGTTTGCGTCTCGACATCTCCGATATAAATCATTCAATAAGGTCCGAGCTTCTTGTTCTGAAATTCCCCCCGAGATTTCCCCATTGGCACTCACATCTCGCATAGCCCCTTCGAGGACTTGAATCAACTCAGCATTGGGGGCATTTGGATCATTCAACAATTGTGCTAACAAACGAAAATTCACCGGACCCGATTTCTTCAAACTCGCTTGAAGGATGTGATTGGCTTCCTCCGAACGATTCAGCTTCAGATAAGCCTCGGCCAATAATTGTTCCATTTCGTGTTTTTCGGTCTCGGGAAAATCATTCCGAACCCGTAATTCTTCGAGGATTTTTGCAGCATTGGCCCATTCTTGACGATGGATCAGAATTTTCCCAAGAAGTAATCGAGCCGAGTTGAATTCTTTGGGCGTTTCTTGTGTGATTCGTTCGATTACTTTACGCGCTTCTTCTTGTTCGCCATCTGCCAAATGCATTTGAGCTAACTTTAATCGGGCTGCTGCCAACTCTTTTTGATCCACCCGAGTGGTCGCATGTTTGAGGTAGTTTTTAAGTGCCTCTTTGGCTTTGAGTGGATCGGGGGGATTCATTTTGAGATACAATTCGTTCAATAGCCGATATCCCTCGGCAGGATCATCGGCAGAACGAACCGAACTCGTGAGAGCTTCAATCGCCTTTTCGATGCTAATATCCGAGGAATTGGCCCATGTTTTGGCTAACCGATAGAAGTACCTCGGTCGATCCGTATCATTCAATTCCGTTGGTTTGACTCGTTCAAACCGCTGACGGGCCAAAGACCACCATTCGGCACTCTCATTAGAATGCGACTCCTCTGCCAAAACCACATAAGCACATCCCAAGTGGAAATAAACTCGTGTGGCAATCGCATCGGGGGGTTCGCCGATTGGCATCGCACGAAGGGCTGCTTGAATCTGCATCAGGTTCGGAGGATTTTTTTCGTAGGCAATGCGGAGCAAATTGATCTGTCGGTTGAAACGATCCGTAAGAGAAGGACGGAGTTTCTCGCCGGCAAAAACAATAAGCAAAATGGCCCCTAAACCTAACAGGAATAGGGGAACCTGCCAGAGGTTGCGTGGTGACGACAATGCAGAGGCCTGATCCGTGGCCATTCGGGAATCTCAATGAAGTCACTAATTGGGAGTCCTTCCCAACGTAACCTATCTTGGATATGGGTTATTTTGTCAAGAGGAGATTTCTGGGAAATGTGTGGGATATTTGCAGTTGCTGGAATGCTGGTCCTTCAGGCATGCTGCTCCTTTCTGATGACTTAATGATCTGATGATTTGCTGATTTGCTCAGGGGTGTTTGGAGGTTACCAGTCTGAAACAAGCCGTGAGTGGTGGCCGTGGCGTTTTGAGAGTTCTGTCATCGTTCCCTCTAACCACTAACTATGGGCGATTATATACTGATTAACATATCGACTTTAATTCTACTTCGGAGAAATTCCCGATGAAAGCACGCCTCTCCATTGGCACATGGGCCTATTTGTTCAATCAAGAAGTCCCCACCACCGATTTCCATCAAATTTTGCATAAATTGCAAGAACTCGGATATGAGGGAGTCGAACTCGGAAGTTTCGGTCCTCACCCCTCGCCTGCCACACATCCCACAAAAGCAAGCCGTCAGAAACTGAAGAAAGAAATTGCCGATCATGGCATGTCACTCTCTGCCGTGGCGATCGATCTGTGGGCCTTCAAAACGCCGGGGGTCAGCATCATCGATGAAATCCCCTCGGCCTATACTACCGCATTTTTGGGTTGGTGTGCCTTCGCTGCCGATCTCGATATCAAGACGATTCGGGTCGATACCGTTCTCGCGCCCGATTTTTTCAGCACCGAGGAAGGAAAGAAAATTGGCTACGAAACCGGTCGAGATCGCATCGTTTCTGTCTGGGATAAATGCTCCAAAATTGCCGCCGATTATGGTATGAACATTTGCTGGGAATTTGAACCAGGCTTCGTTTTCAACAAGCCCAGTGAGATTTTTTACATCGTGGATCAGGTTCGTTCCAAAGGTAATCAAAACTTCGGAGTCCTTTTCGATACCTGCCACGCTCATATGTGCGCTGCCATCGGGGCTAATCATCAAGGGGAAAAAGAACTTCTTGCAGGTGGTGCTTACGAACTCCTTGAAAAACTCAAGGGTAAAATCACCCATGTGCATTTGATCGATTCGGATGGTAGCTTGAATGAACACAATACCAGTACCCATAACCCCTTTGGGACCGGTCATCTCGACTTTGATAAATTAGCCCCTGCTTTATTGAATGCGGGAGTCCCCAACGATTGGTGGTGCGTGGACCTCTGTTTCTGGCCCCATGCTTGGGAGGTGACGGCTCAAAGCAAAAAATTCTTGGATGGATTGCGAGCCAAGTACGCTGCTTAATCGATCCTATAATTGAGATCATCCACACATCCCCCCAAATACGCTGATTGTCCCTCTGCCCTGATGGTATTTGTCTCCCGATGATATGATGTTTTCTTTCGATTCTTTCGAGAATGAACTTCCCTTTGATCTTAGGGTCACCGAACCGGACACGAACCAACTTCTTTGCTACTCTCGTCGGGCGATGGCAACCACGTTTGAGTTTCTCTTTCCCTTGAACGTCCCTAATTCGTTTCTTCTTGCTAACGAGGGATTAAATCTCATCGATGAATTAGAGGAGCAACTTTCGGTTTATCGAGAGACTTCCGAAATTTCCTTACTGAATCAAAGAGCCTTTCAAGAACGAGTTGTAGTCGAAGGGAATCTTTTTGATCTACTCGTTCGATGTGCGGAATGGACCCGAGAAACCGAAGGGGCCTTTGATATTGCTATCGGTGCGTTGATCAAAAGTTGGGGCTTTTACCGTCGGGCGGGACGTGTACCGACCATCGAAGAACGAGTGGAAGCCCTGCAGAAATCAGGCATCCGAAATGTTTTATTCGACTATCAAACACGAGAGGTCAAATACCTGCGACAGGGATTAGAAATCAACCTTGGAGCCGTAGGGAAAGGATATGCCCTCGATTGTGTTGCCAAACATTATCAAAAACATGGTATTTCGTCGGCTTTCCTTCAATGTGGTGGTTCCAGTGCAGTTGCTATAGGAAAGGGGCTTCCCAATCAAAAAGGTTGGCCGATACGGATTCGTCATCCTCGTGGGAAAAAGGCGCTGGGGATCGTTTCTCTTTCTGATGCTGGAATTGGGACCTCGGCTGCCACCTATCAATATTTCGAGTACAATGGAAAGAAGTTAGGGCATTTAATTGACCCACGAACAGGTTGGCCCAACGAGGCTCTGCTTCAAGCCAGTGTGATTGCACCCACCGCCAGCGAAGCCGATGCTCTCTCCACAGCGTTTTTTTTAATGGGTGAAAATGCTGTGCGTCGTTACTGCGAGACACGCCCCGAAATCGGAGCCGTCTTGCTGACCCACCAACAACAAACGATTGTTTTGAACCTCTCCCCAGAGGTGTTCTCTCTTGAAACGGATTAATCGCTATGGTTCGTATTTCGTTATGGGCGGCTGTTTTTCTCGTTTTTCTTCGGGTGGCCATCGGTTGGCATTTTGCCGCCGAGGGGTGGAATAAAATTCGCGGAACCTATATTGGCAAAACCGAAACGAACAAACCTTTCACCTCCGAAGGGTATTTCCGCGAAGCCGAAGGACCTCTTGGGCCGATCATGCGGAAGCAATTAGGTGACCCCGACGAGGAACTTTTAGCCCTTTTGAATTTCAAACCACCCGTTGATGTGACCGATTTCAAAAATGATCCCGGTGTCGTCAGCTTGGTTTCCCCGACCTTGGAGGCAGAATGGAAAGAATATCTCGATCGATTCATTTCCTATTACAAGCTCGATGAGGCCGCTCAACAACAAGCTCGGGACAAATTCGAGCTGGCAAAACGAGATTTGGTCAACTGGTATTATTTGGGTGAGAAAGACGTTAAAAAGAAAGTGGCCGGCAGTTCCAGTGAGATCGATGTTCGCGAAAAAACAACCGCTCGTGTCGCTCAATACAAGGAACTCCTAAAGAAATTACGGGACATCTACGAGAACAAGCTCCCTGCCTTTGGCAAGGATGTTGAGAAAACCCGCCTGAGAAATCTTAAAGCCGATATTGCTGCTTTACGAGCCGATTTGACCAAAGACCTTGATGCCCATTTCACGAAGCTGAAAGATGCTCTTGGCTCGGGCATAAAACTTCCAAGCTCCTTTTCCGATAAAATTCCCGAAATCGATGAGGGCCGTAAGGCTTATGAAGAGTGGAAAGACTTTCTTGCAGAACGCAAAAAACTGGGAAACCAATTACGTCCCGAATTGGATAAGAAAATTCTCGACACAGAGGCAAAAGTTACCTCTCTAAATTCGCGTGTGATCTCTTCGCTCAGCAACACTTTGGCCCTCGTCACACCGAAGGAAGGACAAATACCCGAGAAAATTCTCAAAAACTGGGAAAGCTACTCTCAATTCATCCTCAATTACGGGGAGGCCCTCGAATCTAAGCCCAGCGAAGATAAAATCGCACAGCAGTTGGAAAATGCTAAAACCCGATACGTCCGCTGGCTTGCCGGTCAATTGGAGTATGGCGAACCAAACATTTTGGATCCCAGCTCTACCC